>JANNGQ010001070.1:0-12545 GCA_031403975.1 Planctomycetota bacterium | reverse complement strand
GACCGCGGCGGTTTCCAAACAGGGCCACTTTGTGACTCAACAAACACGGTCAGTTAAACATTCCTCTCCACTCACGTCACGTCGTGACCTGATTCGCGGGTTTGGTGGCGGGCTGGGATCACTGGGGATGCTGGCCGCGCTGGGGTTGGACGCACGCGGGGAGAGTCGGGAGGCACATTTTCCGGGCAAGGCCAAACGTGTCATCCATCTGTTTATGAATGGCGGGCCGTTCCAGGGGGATCTGTTTGATCCGAAACCGGATCTTCTGAAGTTTGCGGGGCAACGACCTGCTGAGGCCGATCTGCGAACCGAGCGCAAAACTGCAGGCCTGCTGCCTTCTCCGTTTCGATTTCGCCCTGCAGGAGAAAGTGGTGTGCCGGTCAGTGAGCTGCTGCCGCTGACGGCCGGGTGCATTGATGACATGTGCATCCTGCGATCGACATACACGGACAATCCGAATCACGGACCTGCATTACTCCTGATGAACAACGGGACGATCCTGCCGACTCGTCCCAGCATGGGATCGTGGATGTCGTACGGGCTTGGCTCAGAAAACTCTGATCTGCCGGCGTACATCGTGTTGTGTCCGGGCAAACCAGTGAGATTCTCGATACTCTGGACGAGTGCCTTTCTGCCGGGCTCGCATCAGGGGACATACATCAACCACACGGATCCTGTGCCGGACAAACTGATCCCGTTTCTTCGCAGCGAAAGTGCAACCCGCGAAGCTCAGGCGTCGCAGGTCGCATTGATGAGCGAACTGAACCGGCGACATCTGAATCGTTCAGGTCCGGACGGGCAGCTCGAAGGAAGACTGCAGGCTCTTGAAACAGCTTTTCGGATGCAATTCACGGCGACGGATGCGTTTGACCTGCAGCAGGAATCCAGGGCGACTCGAGAGCAATACGGCGAAGGACATTTTGCGAACGGCTGTCTGCTGGCTCGCCGGCTGAGCGAACGCGGAGTTCGATTCGTGCAGGTCTACTACGGCAACGGTCAGCCGTGGGACACTCACAACGATCTCCATAACGCCACGGCGTATCTGTGCCGTGACATCGACCGTCCGATCGCCGCCTTGCTGACCGATCTGAAGCAGCGAGGACTGTTGGAGGAAACGCTGGTGTTGTGGGGCGGTGAGTTCGGGCGGACTCCGACGTCGGAAAACGGCAACGGGCGAGACCACAACCACTACGGCTTCACCACGTGGATGGCGGGCGGCGGCATCAAAGGCGGCATGACTTACGGAGAAACCGACGACTTCGGCTTCCGGGCGGTTCACAATCGAGTCCACATCCACGACCTGCACGCCACGATTCTGCATCAGCTGGGGATTGATCACGAACGTTTGACGTATCGATACGCAGGGCGGGACTTCCGACTGACAGATGTGGCCGGAAAGGTCATTCAGGAGATCG
The DNA here is from genome assembly GCA_031403975.1 of Planctomycetota bacterium. GTDB lineage: Bacteria > Planctomycetota > Planctomycetia > Planctomycetales > Planctomycetaceae > SXXK01. Next base: position 11,130 of record JANNGQ010001070.1, on the reverse strand, counting down.
TGTCGTGAACATTCCGGGCCTTCGCGGTAATGAGCGAGTTGTTTAACGGCAAGCCGCAGGCGACGGAGATGGCGTCACCCCGAGACACCTTCGCCTGCGGCTTGCCGTTAAACGACTGGACGGAATTCTGAATCAAACGTTATCGGTTTCGTCGAAGGAATCGTTGATCGTGGTGCAGGCCGTCTTGCGGCTGATTCGTCTGAGCAGTCCCTTGAGCACTTTGCCAGGTCCGACTTCATAGAAATCGGTGCAGCCTTCGTTCAGCATGAGGCTGATGGAATCTTCCCAGCGGACGGGATTCACGACCTGGCGAATCAGCAACCGGCGGATCTCCTCCGGATCCGTGTGAGTCTGCGCGTCGACATTGGAGACAACAGGAATCTCAGGCGTCCGAATCTCGACTTCCGCCAGGGCTTCCGCCAGCGCATCATCAGCCGGACACATGATACTCGTATGAAACGCACCTGCCACGGCCAGCGGGATGGCCTTTCCACCTGCCGCCGCCGCCAGTTCGGCCGCACGTTCGCAGGCTGCGTTCTCCCCGCTCACGACGAGATTCCCTGGGCAAAGAAAATTGGCAATCCGGATAGGTCCATGAGCCGACGCCTCGTGACAGATCTGTTCGACCTGAGGCGTCCCCAGCAGCAGAATACTGACCATGCCGGACGGCGTAGCGTCCGCTGCAGCCTGCATCGCTTCGCCGCGGCGTTTGACAACACGCAGGCCGTCTTCAAAGGACATTGCCCCCGCAAACACGAGCGCAGTGTACTCACCGAGGCTGAGTCCTGCGGCCATTTCGCATGCGAGTACAACCTCTGGTGAATCCGCCCGCAGTTTTTCCAGGGCAGCGAGACTCGTCACAAACAGCGCGGGTTGGCTGATGACAGTTGAATCCAGTTCGTGGGCCGGTCCTTCGAAGCAAAGCTGCCCCAGATCGAATCCCATGATGTCAGACGCCCGGTCGTACAGCTCCCGAGCCTTGGGATACTGGGCCGCCAATTTCCGGCCCATCCCGACATGCTGAGCCCCCTGACCGGGAAAAAACAACGCGATCCGGGGCATGACGATTCCGTGGTGAATGACTCAGACGAGCTGCGGTTCTGAAGTGCAGGAATCGCGGAGATCGTACAGAGCCCAAACGGAACTGCCAACAGCCGGACATGAGAATTCAAAGGATGGCGAAACGTCCATTGGTTGCGGTTCATACCCCAATCAAAGAATTCAGGATAAACTCTCCAGGAATTTGCCGTGTTCAACGAATTTGTCCGGTTCCGGCTCGCGCCGTACGCAACGCCAGGTCAGGCGGGCGGACCTTGGCTTCAGATTCCTCGTCAGTCCAATCCCTGACAACAGTTTGCTGGTGAGCTTGACCGTTCGCGTGACCACGCATGACAATCTGCTGCATGAGGGATGGCTCGTGAGGGCTTGTTCCTTTTTCCCCAATTCACTGATGAAGGACTTTCGATGTTTCTGGATCGACTGAAACGAACACTACTGACCTCCGCTGTCTTACTGGGTGGCCTGTGTGGAGTTACGGCGGCTCAAACTGCAAGTGACACAAAGACGCTTAGCCACGAGATTCTTCCGAAAGACACTTACTTTTATGTGTCCATGCCCAGCGTGGAAGGCGTGAAGGAAGCCTTTCAGGCATCGTCCGGTGGTCGCCTGTGGGCTGACCCGGCTCTGGACGAGTTCAAGGCGGAAATCCAGACCGCCTTCGGCGCCGAGATGAGCGAAGGTTTTGCCCAGATTCAGGAAACGCTTGGGCTGACTGTGGATGAACTTCTGGCGATCCCCACCGGCGAGGTTTCACTGGCGTTCTCAAAAGCACCTCCGAATAAGTTGGGGGCCATTCTGTTCTTCGATTACGGCGACAATGAATCACAGGTTCTTGGTCTGCTCGAAAAAGCCGCGGGGGCACTGAGCAACGTTCCGGATCTGGAGCCTGCCCAGATTGAACACGACGGCACGGAACTGACGATGTTCAACGTGAAAGGCAGCGTTGCCAAGTTGACACCGCTGGCGAAAGAATTCGGCTGGTTCATGAAAGACGAACGACTGGTCGTTTCGAACAGCAGCGCCTTGTTGAAACTGACTCTCGACAACTGGAGCGGTGAATCCGAAAAGAGTCTTGCGGCCAACGAAGTGTTTGCCTACATCATGGAAAAATGCGAAACCGAGCCCGGCAGCAGCATGATGACGACGTACGTCGATCCGGTCGGGTTGTTCACTCAACTGGTACAGACCGGATCGTTGGGTGAAGCCGGTCTCGGAGCAGGCATGGCCATTGGGTTTTTCCCCACGCTGGGGCTGAATCAACTCAAGGCAATCGGTTCCGTCGGAGAAATGGGCGGCAAAGAGTTTGAAGGTATTTCCCGATCGTTCATCTACTGCGAACAGCCTCCCACAGCAGCAATGCAGCTGTTCCAGCTGGATACAGTCGATCCTGTGCCACCGGCGTGGATCAAGGACAGTACCAGCGCCTGGATGGCGACAACCTGGAAGGTGAACGAAGCCTACCTGGCCGTCGAATCGATGGTCGACATGTTTCAGGGTGCTGGAGCACTGGAAGGCATGGTTGAAAACATCGCCAGCCAGGGACCGCAGATTCACATCAAGAATGACGTCATCGATCAGCTTGACGGGAGGATGCACTTTGTCATGGCACCAGCAGGTCGCGAATCTGCAGCAGCATCCGACGATATCCTGATCGCGATCGGTGTGAAGGACAGCGCTCAGTTCGCCGATGTGCTTGCAAAAGTTGCGGGGCAGCCCGGGTTCCCCGGCGAAACTCGGGAACTGGAAGGTACCACGATTTATGAGATAAGCCCTGGCACCGGACAGACCTTCGCTTTCACCGTAGCCAACAACCAACTTCTGATCGGCATCGGCGGTGCACAGCTCGAACAGGCCGTGCGGAATGACGATGATCTGCGGCCGCTGGCTGAATCGGATGATTTCAAGGCGGTTGCAGAACACTTCGAATCAGGGGCATTGGCTGTGACTTTTACTCGTCCTGCTGAACAGTACCGCCGCCTCTACGATATGCTGCGGGATGGTCAGGCCGCTGACAGCTTCCCCGGCATGGATGAGCTGATTTCGAAAATTGATTTCGCCAAGCTCCCTCCGTTTGAGGTTGTGGAAAAATACCTGGCTCCCGCAGGCGGCTTCTGGATCGGAGACGAAAACGGCGTCATGATGGAGACGTTTTCTCTGGTCGCTGAATGATCGCCCGCAAGTTCAGGACCCCGGATTTGTGATCCTTCACGCAGGAATGAAAACTGAAGCCGGCTTCCGTAAAAAGGAGCCGGCTCTTTTGTTTTCCCGCCGAAGATGGCAAGCTCCGTGGCTCTGGACGAGCCTGCGAATTGTCGCACAACTGACTTTCCGCAGAGGAGTTGATCGTCCGTAATCACCGTCGATTCGATGCAAGCCTCAAGTTCTTGTCCGTCCAGAGATCACTCAGCTGCGTGAGCAACTGATGAAGATCATGGGAACTCTCCCAGAGCCGCTCGATATCATCGTATGACTGTTCAGACACTTCTGTCGGCAATGCCCCGTCCTCCATGACCCTCCGTGACACCGGCGCGTCCTGCCCAGCAGTATCCGTCTCAACTCTCTGGTGGTTCACGATCCTCGACACAGATTCCTGCTGCCCCGCCGGGAGATCCATTGTCGCCGACCCGCGGCTGTCAAACGGATGCGATTCATCCATCACGAGTTCGACCATCCAGTGATCGTCAAGCACCTGCAAATCGTCATCGGACGAGTCGGCACTCGCGATGCTGAAGTCGACCGTAACACTCCACGGACTGAACTCTCCGGCGCTGCTGACGGCTCTTACCCAGACCCGATAGGCAGCTTGTGCCAATGGCGTCGAGGATGTGAAACTGAGTGAGGTCAATTCGGTCTCATGAATCACGCGGACCATGGTATTCTGATTTGTAACCCACAGTTCATAACGCACAGCACCGTCGACAGCCTGCCAGCTAAAGGTTGGCGACGAGTTGTTCCCTGTGCCAACCGGGGTCAAGAGATTTGGTCGGCCACCCACGTGGACGTTATTCGGACCTGTCCATAGTCCACGTACGTTAAAGGCACCGACAGCAATTGCCCACCAACGGTAGGGGCCATCCGTAAGATTTGCCGGAGGTGTCCATTGAGTGTCTGTGATGTCTTTAGGATAATAATCCAGGTTGCCTGTGGTCAGATTGCGAACAAACACCTCGTATTTCACGGCACCAGTCACCACATTCCACTCGAAGGTGGGTGTTCGGTCGAACGTTGAGTTCGTGCCCGACGTAATCGTTGGGGCTGTTGCTACATAGAATTCACTCATCTGAGACCACGACGCACCAATACCGTCGGCGGAAATCCCTCTTACCCAGGCACGGTACAAACCCAAAGGCATGTCGCTGGCGGGAGTGAAGGAGGTCGCCAGGATGTTCTGGTTGCGAATGAATTGAGTGATGCCTGCGAGCTGATCATTAATCCAGATATCATACTTCACCGCACCGGGAAGCGGGTTCCAGCTGATCAACGGACGGCTTGTTGACTGCCAGCGATCGACCGGATGCGTCGTTACTGCAGTAGAAACAGTGAAGTTGTATTGTGTTGTCCATGGAGAATACACCTGAGGTCCTTTCGCACGAACCCACAGGTTATACTTACCAATGCCGAAATCAACTTCGGGAGTATAGGACGTACCCGTTGCGGTCGCCGTCAGGAAAGGATTGGTCAATGTGCTCTGGTTCTTGATCCAGATCTCGTAGGATGTCGCGCCGTCAGAGGCGGACCAGGAAATCACCGGCCGCAGACTCGACGTCTGAATTGTTGGCCCGGTAATCACAGGCAGCGGAAGAGTTTCGTCATCCGTCACGTTGAGATTGCTGCTGCCGGCGACATAGCTCGTGGCCGACGCTGACAATGTCACGACCTGTGTCCCGTCGGCAATGGCGTCATCGACGGCTGCGATCGCAAACGTGGCCGACGACTGACCGGCCGCAATTGTGACTGATGCCGGGACTGTCCCTTCGGTGGTGTCGTTGCTTCCCAGTGTCACGACCAAAGCGGAACTCAGATCGGCAGCGTTGCGCGTCACGGTGCCCGTCGAGGCTCCTGCCCCGGCGGTTACTGACACGCTGCCTGTGCTGAGTGACACTGTCAGCGTCAGCACGTCGTTGTCCGTTACGTTCAGATTGCTGGTGCCGGAGGCATAGCTTGTCGCACTCGCAGTCAACGTTACCACCTGAGTGCCGTCCACCACCGCGTCATCGACGGCTGCGATGGCAAACGTCGCGGACGACTGTCCGGCAGCAATTGTGACGCTTCCCGGAACAGTGGCTTCGGTGGTGTCGCTGCTTCCCAGTGTCACGACCAAAGCCGAACTCAGATCGGCAACGTTGCGCGTCACGGTGCCCGTCGAGGCTCCTGCCCCAGCGGTTTCCGCCACGCTTCCCGTGTTCAACGAAACGGTGAGGGCTGCACTAGCTACGTCCGTAATGTCCAGACGATACGTCTGAATCTTGTCTGTCGTCGAACCGCTGACTTTCACATAGTACGTCCCGGCACCCGGCACCGAAAAGCTGTTGATGGCTTCGCTGACTCCGATCCCCCCGGTGTTGGCCGTCGACAGCACCGTCGTCCCGTTCGTGTCCAGCAACTGCAGCATCAAATCGCTTTGCCACGATGCATTGTACGAGGCTTCCGGCCCTGATGACGGACCCACATTGAACGTCGGCCCCACTGGACTCAACTGAATATTGACCGTACCCGCCGCAGACATCGTGAAGCTGAAGAAGTCCACGTCCAATTCATCGTCAATGCTCAAGAGATCTGAAGTGGTTGTCGCCACGAAAGTGGAAACTGCAGCGGTCCCGATACTAAACGTCTGACCACCATTTAGGGAACCCAGGGAAATCGCACTGGCTGATGTGTCGTTACCACCATTCTTCTCGAAATAGTCCCCATAGTGACGCTGCAGGCCAAGGATGTCATCCAGCTGAGGTCCGTCGATCGATGTGTTCATGGCGGGTTCCATCAGGAAGGAACTCAAACTGGCACTCACATGTTGCAGCCCCAGTCCATGACCCGATTCATGGGCCAGCGTGTTCCTCAGCCGGATCGCATTACCGGTGGATGGATATAATGTATCCGCCGTATCAATCACCATGTCGCCTTTGTTGGGATAGAAATTGTGCGCTAGGTTTCCGGAATTCCCGTCAATGTAGTGCCCGCCGATCCGCACGTCGGCTCGAACACTCAAAATACCCTTAGAAGTACTGAAAGCGGCACCATCGTCGTAGGCAGCGTAAACATATGTGACTCCGCTCAAGGCACTCCAGCGATCGAATGTTGACTGAAAGTGCGCGAACCAGGCTTCATCCGTGTAATCTGAGTCGGGGGTTACCGTGCCGTAGATTCCGTTCAGGAAAGCCACTAGATTGCTGGGATCATCCGATTCTGTAACTATTCCTCCGAGCGCGGGTATGGGAGTGCCGTCGGCAACAATGCCCCACGTGACAGTTGTCGCATCACCCTGAACCAGACCGAAGCCATTCGTTGCTGTAGCGGACCATCGACTCGAAAGTGCGAACAACAAGATCCGGCTCTCCAGGGATTCGCCGGAGACGAACGTCTCAAATCGACGACACGCACGGCGCTCGCGGCGATGGCTCCTGAGCAGCGACAACACCACGGAAGTCAGCGAACGGCTCTCAACGACTGAAAAGAACGGGCCCCACGACATCCTCAGGTACCTCCCGCAGAACAAATGGCACACAATCATCCATCAACCGCCGTGCCGACAGTCCTTTGGGAACTTTTGACAGCTCCCGAACTGCCGGCATTTCGATTGACAAGAGCCATCATTCATTTGGCTCAACATGCCCATCACGTCGAACTCTTTGTGCTCCGATTGCTGGTGCAGATTACAATACCGTTACGTTTTAGGCCGCATTTTCTGGTTAGGCTACTTGTAACGCTTCAAATGTCATAGAGCTCTTCACCCACCCCAGAGGCGTTGGATTCGGTAATCCGGTGCAATGGTCCGATATCATTGCCAATCAGCGCTTCTGCGTTTCGTGTGGGCAAATGGAAATGAAACACGAACGGGCATATAGACGTCCAGTGGCGGGGCAAGCAAGTGCCGATTGGCCAAGTCAACGGCCCGCGACTTCCGCAACACGCAAAACTTTCTGAACGCCATCGACTTCCACTAAGGGAACTTCGACCTCTGGCCGATTCGGTCAGCCATTTGAAACCCGGAAGAAATGACACTTCTATTAGCGTCGCGGAAGCAACGACTGCTGCTTGCGCAAAGCCTGAAGGTGCGATTTTGCGTTGGCATGGCCGTTAGACAGATGAATCGTCGCCTCAAAATGCGATTTTGCTTCTTCCAGTTGTCCAAGCTTTTCAAACGCCAAGCCAGCGTTGTAGTGAGTGGAACTGTCGTTGCTGTGCAGAGAAAGTGACTTTTGATACTGCACGACTGCTTCGCTGTACCGACCCTGTTTGGCCATGATCAGGCCCAAATTGTTGTAAATGGTTGCTGAATCCGGTTTCAGTAAAACGGCGGCCGACAGGTGCTGCTCTGCCTGCTGAAAGTGTCCCTGTGTTGCTAGGGCGACACTCAGTCGGACTCGCGCTTCTACAAGGCTGGGATCTAATTGCACGGCCATGCGCAATTGCCGGATTCCCAGTTCTTCGCTGCCTGCGTCCAAGGCACAGTCAGCCAGTCGAAAACTTGCCTGAGCCGATGTGGGAGCGACCTGAACGGCTGCTTGAAAGTACTCCAAGGCCAGGTTCGTAGCGCCATTGGCTTGCAGTCCACCTGCCAGTTCCAGCAGCGCCGGCTCGGTTCGGCCTGATAAATCCAGAGATAACTCTGCTTGCCTCCGTGCCGCCTCGGACTGCTTGAGCCATCCCATCATTGACGCCAGCATGCGAAGTTGTTTGGCATGGAGCGGTCGGTCAATCTTGCTGTGAATGTGTTCGGTCACTCGACTGATGGCTTCCTCACCCCAAGATGAATCTGGCTGAAGGATGCCTCGGTTCTGCAATTCGTCGAGTATGGCCAATGCCAGCAACTGATTTGCTTCGACCGTCGGATGCACATGGTCATGAAACAGGGCCTCACCCAGCAGGCCATGTTCACAATGGCGTTCCGCCACCACCTCGAAATCGACAACTGGCTTCCCCGTGAATTCTGGCAGACGCCGTACGATTTGCACGAGCGGTTCAATGGCTCGCAGCGGACAGACGTCTTCATCCCGAGCTCTCTTCAATGCCTCCTTCGCTTCATCGAATCGACCCAGAATCTCAAGCACTTGTCCCTTCAGGAACCAGAGTGCTGCATAGCGGTCATCAATTGCCTGCGACTGATTGATTTCCGCCAGGGCCGCTTCATGATTGCCGTCAGAATTCAGAGCTCTTGCCTGTCGTTCGTGCAGATCCCAATTGGCGAGATCAGCATCGCTGAGTCCCGACCGATGCTGGCTCCGAAACGGTGCAAAATCCGACAGGTTGGATGCCGGAACCACGAACAAAATGTCGGCCTTCGACTGTTCAGCAACATGCACCATCTTCAGGAGCGTGGCCTGGAAATGTTCAACGATCCTTTTTTTCAGTGCTTCGTCCCGTTTGTATGAGGCGGGACCAACGGAGTCGATGGGGATTGCCTTGGTCGCATCGCCCAGCACGGGAGCGCGATGATTTGCCTGTGAACGACGGATTCCAGCGAAATCCAGTACGTCGCGGACAGCCGTCGCGGTTCGTGTTCGGAAAACGAGTGACAAAGGGCCGGTCAACCAGGAGTTCGAATCGGATAACCCTCGATAGGTACGCTGTTCCAAGAACTCGTTTTGACCGGTATAGACGATGAACAAATTGGGAGCGTACTGTGCCAGTTCTTCCATCACTCCAAGATCGCGATAGCTGGCGTAGCTGATGCCACCGGCATTTATGACCTCCCAGCGGCGCGATGGCTGAGCCACTGGCAGTAGCTCACGGAGCCATCCCGGAAATGATGTCTGATCAAAGAATGGTCGACCGTAAGTCGTCGAACCGCCAAGACAGACAATGCGGTAAACATCTTTCGGTTTGGCGGCACTGAACCGTTGCGGATTCAGGACGCGGATCTTCGTCGGAGCGACCGTCAGCAGCACCCCGTCATCGCCGTCGTTGTCGGAAACGAAATGCGGAATATGGCGTGAAAACCCGGCATACGGATCCTCCGTAACAAACGCCGGCTCGACCCGGCAACACCACAATACTATTTCCATCGAGGCGAACACAACCAGTGTCGTCACGCCTGAAAACAGGAGCTTCCTGGATCGTGAAAGCTGATGCCGTTTTGGAGTACGCACGTAGGCGTGCTTGCGCTTTTGGTGGGACATCGGCCCAGTTTCTTCGGCCGTATGCTTCATGTCCAGCAACAGTCCATTTCCAAACCGACACGAGGGAGCCTACGGGCTGTGTACCAATGCTATCACGAGTGCCACAGCGGGATTGCCCACCCATCTTGCGCCACCGGACATCACGCCGCTTTAAGCAAAAAGGAGCCCGGCATCTAAGTGATACCGGGCTCCTGAATCAATCGTCTGAAGGTAACGACTACCCACCTGCCGAACAGTTCCAATCGACCGAAAGATGAAGATATTCTCTCTCGATGATCAGAGGACGAATGAATCTTCATCACCTGAAGCGCTATACCGCGCGAGATGTGGCTGCGCGCCGGCGTCGAAACAACTCGGCACCAACAAATCCAATTCCGAACAACACCATCGTTGACGGCTCCGGGACTTCGCTGAATCCATCAGTGCCGCTAAAAGCCAACAGATCCTGACCTTCTTGGGTAGACAAACCCGCGCCTCCAGCCCCAATCGCTCCGACTTGATTCCGTCTGATCTGCAAAATGTCAACGCCGCCGTACAAGACCGACCCCTGCGCAGCTGTCATACTCGCAGCGAGAAGTCCATCGGCCCAACCCTTAGCAGTTGCCAACGCCTCAACCGCCTTCACATATTTATTGCTGGCGATCAGACTTGTCAAATTGGCTGGGCTGATTGCCATCAGTTGATTCTGATAGTACCAGATTGCTTCCTGCAATGCCCTTCCATCATCCGGGGGACCATCAGTACTGGCGTTGTGTTTATAAGTAATTCCCGTCGTGTAGGCACCCAGGAATAACTTGACATCATTGACGCCAGCTCCGCTCTGACCGCGCAAGAACTCGCGGTAAAGCGCTGAGGCTCGGGCGGTCAGCAACTGAGTGTCGGCCACTGCATTGTAGCGTGAAAGGCCCTCGGTCACCTGAGCGACGTCGGCCACGCCCAAAGTCTCCCCAAAGCTCAAGAATTGCTTCACCTGGACACAAAATGTCCGAAAGTCATCAGTTGAAGTACTGTCCCCCAAATGATCTACCTTGAACTCGCCTCCATTACCACCTCCCGGGCCATTGCTGACTTTAATTGTATCATATTGATTTATGACATAACCCGCCAGGGCGTGCTGCGAACTAGCAACCAACCCAGCGCATAAAGCGACTGCCATACACAGCAGTCTTCCCAAACGGTTAGGAACCATAGAAATCCTCCAATTCATCGTAAGTGGCAAATGCCAGATCAAACACGTATACACACCGGCGCAAGCTGTCGAAACGATCAACAGCAAGCTCTGGACCAGAGCGCCTTCGGCCGCAACGCACTTCACCGGCGCCGTAGTTACTTCTCAATTCATTCAGAACTGCAATTCACTTCTAACGCATCTTGGCCTCCCGAAGCAGCAACCTTGGAAACTCCAATGCATTTCTAGTGTACCGACCTGCCAGTCGACGAGGATTCGTCAGCAGGCGGTGGCTCCATTCAAGCCCGATCTTCTGCATCCACACGGGTGCTCGACGCTGGCGGCCCGCCAGGAAATCGATTGTAGCACCAGCTGCGAAAGCCACTCCGACGGTTAATCGACGATGCGTCTGTCGCAACCATAATTCCTGCTTTGGTGCCCCGAAACCCACGATGAGAATGTCAGGGGAGCATTGATTGATCTTCCCGACAATACTGTCTATTTCTTTGTCATCTTTTTCAAATCCCAGCGGCGGACTATATGTACCAACCACTTTGAGGTTTGACC
>JANNGQ010001069.1:0-4772 GCA_031403975.1 Planctomycetota bacterium | reverse complement strand
GTCGATGTCAGACTGTCGCCACGCCAGCAGGAAAAGCTCAGCCGCTGCGTATTCACCTCGACTTATCAGCAGCCCGGCCAACTGCCTTCGCGCGGCGACATCCGGAATCATGCCGGGAAACAGTACACAGGACTCAGCCGTCTTGTGAAGCTGCCAGAGCGAAGCCTCGCTGCGGTCGGTATTTGTGTTCGCGGCGGTGCGGACACGGTGTTCCAGCAGCAGATCGGGCCGGACACTCCAATCATCCGTAACCACGATCGGCCTGGTCCATTGACTGAACGCAGCGAGTTCCGAGACCGCGTCCGGCGGCAACGGCTGCGCATTCTCCCGCGACAGAACTGCAAACACGGCTGCCCGAAGCTGCTGGTCGGTTGTCAGTTCCAGGTCTGCCAGAAGCGCAACGTGTTCCGGCTTTCGGGCAGTGACAGCGATGGCCATATCAGGACCCCGCAACTCGGTCTGCGCAGCAACCAGTTCGCCCCATTCCCTGAGGACCATTTCTCCCAGTGCGTTTTCCAGTGTCGCGCTCAATGCCTGAGCACCTTCAGCTTTGGCAGCCGCGACGGAAGACTTCAGCAGTTCCAGTGCTGATAAGGAATCACCGTTGATGAGATGCGCCTGGACATGTTCCAGAATGTGTGTCGCGGAAGGAGGCACTGAAGCAGGTGTCTGACGATACTGTTCGAGCACTGCATCGACCCGCGGAAAAACCACAAGCGACACCGACGTTGATGCACAGAGCACGTCTTCGTCACTTGTCACAGTCCCGAATTGCATTCCCAAGTCCACTGTCGCCAACGGTAGACGGCAGCGGACAGGCTGCCCGGTCTTCAGATCGACCGTCAGAATACCGCCGTCATTCAGCGGAATCAGACAACGGCCGCCGCGGCATTCCGCGCGACCGCCGGAACGTGAGGTTTCTATCACCCAGTTCTGGCTGCCGGACTTCAGATCCAGACTGCGGCAGTGCCGCTCGCCCACAAGGATCACCTGCGACTCACTGATTCCCGCGAAATAGTGATCGGGACTGCCGCCGACATTGCTCGGTCCGAATGCACGGCGCGACGTCTGCCAGACGATCTTGCCAGACGTCGTGTCAATGCCGCTGATGACTCCGGACAAACTGGCTGAACAGACGACGATCCCGTCAGCGAAAACCGGAATCACCGCGGCCGTGGTGTCAACGTCGTCCGATCCGTAGTGTGACGGCATTGCGAATCCCGTTGCCGGCGGAGCGACGGACTCCTCACGGATGGCTGTCGCCCATCGCAGCTGACCATCCGCTGCGTTGACACCGACAAGAACTCCGTCCGCCAGTGCGCAGACAACCGTGTCGCCGCAAAGCAGGCAAACGCTGGTGCTCGCGGCATTGTTCCAGGAATCCACGATGCGGCTGAGAGTTTCATCACTGAAGATCAGCGGCTGCTGCCAGACGATGCGGCCGGTTCCCCGTTCGACACGGTTCAGCCAGAACTGGTCCTTGCCGACGGACAGCACAAACAGCTTCGCACCATCGCCGACCGGAGGAGCCACAAAATGATGGCCATCCAGTTTTCCTCCTGCGAGCAAAGGGCCGCGAAGCTCCGCGTCGCGCTCAACGCCCGAATCATCGCCCGCATCACTACCGCCGTGCGAGTCGTCAGACTGAACATCGGAAACCAGGTACTGACGCGGCTTCAGAGCCGGGCCGTCCGACACCGGTTCATATCTGAATCCGCCGGTGTCTCCTGCGATCCATGCCACGACGGGCATTCCGCCGGACGCTGATCTTCGCAGGGCCACCAGGCGTGTGGCGACGGGACGCGGGCCGAGGTCCGGGTCGTCATCCAGGTTCGGAAACCCGATGAAGGGCTGCGTTCTGTATCCGCCGAAAGTGGTCTGGCTGCGGAAGAAATCAAACTGGTCTATGAAGTACAGGAACTCATCATCCGCAGACATCAGTCCGAACGCAGCCAATCCGCCGATGTTCGACGGCTTCGGTTCCATTCCCGCCGGTCCGATCGAAAGATCGTCGTCGCCAGCGGTCGTCTCCTTTGGCGTTGGCGAAAACGTCTGAGTCGGCAGGGACCATTGTTCGTGCCCCGTCATCCTGTCAAAGGCGATCAGCCGAAACGGGGTTCTCAACAGCAGACTGTTGCCCCAGAACACAGGTCGCCAGTTACTGAATTCCGGCGAACCGTTGTTCCGACCGGGTTTAAATGGTGCCAGCACCTGCCCGGCCGCGGGCTGCGGAGCGTCAGCATAGTCCCAGATCGATTCATACCATTTCCACAGCGGCGTCGGCCACGGCGGCGCGAGACGGCCGGTGTCTGCCGTTGTCGCGACAGACAGCCGGGCGGTGTCTCCCGGCGTCTGTTCGATTCCATTCGGCGGCGGAAGTCGAAGCAGTTGCTGCAGCCTGCGGTCGGTGAATTCCTCAAGGACGGTGCCGTCATATGTCCGGAGGAGCTGTTCGGCTTCAGCCCGGACACTGCCGTTGCCGTGCCGCAGATAATCTCTGCTCATCACCAGAACAGCCGCATCAATCCCCGCTTCGGTCATCGGAAATCGCTGAGCCACGGTTCTCAGCAATTCCGAATCCGCAGTGGCCAACGCTTCCTTCAGACGAACATCCGCCGTCGTCGCCGCGGCAGTGATCCAGGCCCGCTGCCCGGACGGACTGGATTCTCTGAGGATCTTCATCGCCTGACTGCGGATACTCTGAGCATCGCCGGTCTTCGGGTCGATGCTGAATGCATCAACGGGATGCGCGAAGATCTGAGACAATGCTTCAATCGCAAGCTCCGACATCGGTCTGACGCGTTCGAGTGTCCGGCCGGCCAGCAGTCCTTCCATTTCACGCACTCGGACCAGTTTCTCTACGAGCACTTCCGGGGGACCGTGCTCCCGCAGAGGCGCGGTCCCGGGCTCGGCCGGTGTCTGCTGCTGACCAGCAAGGATCATTCCCGCGAACCTGCCGGCCGTCAGCACTGCAGTCGCAATGATGACGAGAAGTCTGACGTATGGCCGAAACGACATGAGGCAGAGTTACCAGAGAAGGAATTGCGACTCAGAAGAACTCGTCATAATGCAGCAGGTCGTCCTCTGTCACAAGCTCATACTGACGTTCGCGGAGCACTCGGAGGGCTTCGTCTTTTTCACTGACAAACACGGCCACCGCCGGACGACCTTTCTTGCGGTACATCAAAGGGTACACATACTGCACGTTGAGTTCCGCCGACATCAGACTGCCGAGGACCGCCGTATGCGGCTGCTCCGTATCAGGCAGGACGACACCGATGACGTCCGTCTCAAACATGGTCACCCCGGCGAACGTCAGCAATTCGTGAGCCCGCTCATAATTGTCCACAATGATCCGCGCCACGGCGCAGTCGGCGGAATCCAGAATACTGAGCGCCACGATCCGCAAGTCGTCCCGCTCCACTCGCCGCAACAGGTCGTGCAGTGAACCCACGCGGTTCTCAAGGAAGACGATGAACTGCCGGAGACACGGCCAGTCCCGACCGCGGGTCGTCAGTGACTGAACGTGTGAACCGTTTTCGAATCCGGAACTCATGCTGTCAGAGCTTTGTGAAGGAGCCTATTTGTTTCCTGGTCAGGCACTTTTGCGGAATGACTCCCGCCCGTCAATGATCGAACCTGCATCAAAACGCTTTCCGAAGTACCTGGAAATCGCATACGGGTCGCTGAGCACCTTTTCAGCACTGCCGGAGACCAGAACCTGGCCGTCGCAGATGATGTAACTGCGGTCGGTGATCGTCAGAGTCTCACGCTCGCGATGGTCGGTCAGCAGGATCGAAATGCCGCGATCCTTCAGCCCCTTGATGATGTCCTGAATGCTGTGAATGGTGACCGGGTCGATGCCCGTAAAGGGTTCGTCGAGCAGAATGATCTCGGGATCACTGGCGAGGGCTCTCGCGATTTCGAGACGGCGGCGTTCTCCGCCTGAAAGCGATCCGGATCGCTGAGCCCGCTTTTCCCACAAGCCGAATTCCGTGAGCAGCCTCTCGATCCGGTCGAGGCATTCCTGTCTGCCGACGCCGCGGAATTCCAGGACGGCCAG
The DNA here is from genome assembly GCA_031403975.1 of Planctomycetota bacterium. Classification (GTDB taxonomy): domain Bacteria; phylum Planctomycetota; class Planctomycetia; order Planctomycetales; family Planctomycetaceae; genus SXXK01. Next base: position 709 of record JANNGQ010001069.1, on the reverse strand, counting down.
AATATTCTGCTCCACCGTCAACCTGGAAAAGATACTCGTATCCTGCGGCAAATAGCCCAGACCGTGCCGGGCTCGCTGATACATCGGCCAGTGCGTGACATCTTCGCCCCGAAGCAGCACTCGACCTTCTGTCGGCGCGATCAGACCGCAGGCAATGCGAAAGCTGGTACTTTTCCCGGCTCCGTTCGGCCCCAGCAGCCCAACGATTTCACCTTTATTCACGAAGAAACTGACGCCATCCACCGCGCGCTTGCCGGGATAATCTTTGACCAGTCCTTCGCATCTGAGCAACGTCATTGGAGAATCCTTCTCACGGACGACCTGACATGAGTCATCTCATGTCGTTCGAATATGCTGAAAAAGAGACAACAATACGAACCCGAAGCGCGAGTTTTGAAGTTGCGCGATTCGAGTCCCGACAGGGACGGCAGGTTGTAGCCAGTGGCGTCAGCCACTGGTTTCGGAGCGTTGGGTTTCGAAAGCCCTGAAAAGGGCGACACGAGTTGGCTCATGTCGCCCCTTCAGGGCTGATCGCATTGAATTCTCGCGTTCCAGTGGCTTACGCCACTGGCTACATCCTGTCGAGCCTTCAGCTCTGAATCACTGCGCAACTTCAAAACTGATGCTTCCGGCTCCGGAGACCGCCGGCTCAATGAGACTCCACACAAGATCTGCCATGCTTTGATGCCCGGACTGACTGAGATGAATG
>JANNGQ010001068.1:0-2558 GCA_031403975.1 Planctomycetota bacterium | reverse complement strand
GCCCGAAGCGGAGTACGAAGCGGCCAAGCAGGATCTGATCGAATCCACTCTGGACTGCCTCGAGACATACGTCCCGGATGTCCGCTCAAAACTCGATCACATTGAGGCCGCAACGCCGCGGACGTTCGAACATTACACTCGGCATCTCGCCGGTTCCGCGTTCGGTACAAAGTTTGAGGGTCTGCAGGTCAGCCGCGATCTGCCGCAGCAGATCGCCGGCCTGTTCCACGCCGGCAGTGTCGGCATTATCATGTCCGGCTGGCTGGGAGCCGTAAACTACGGGGTCATTGTGAGCAATGACGTGGACAAGTTTCTGAATGCGGCTTCGGTCATGTGACGGCCGGGCGAGAATCGCTTTGTGCGACCACGGACGACACGGACGGACGCGGAAATGAATCGCAGACAGTGGCGCGACATCATGAGTAGAATTCTTCGGGGCAGCCTGATTTGCCTGCTGGTGCTTGCCGGTCTGTTTCCGTGGGTCTCGGGAAACCTGATGAAGTATGCCGCACCGGCCGAATATCACAGCATTTGGGACACGGGCGCTCCGACCTGCGTTGCAACTCTTGACTGGACTCAATGGCGAACGGGCATCGGTGAGACGTACAAGGGTCTTGTATCACAGCTAGTTGATCGTGATGCAGAAGTGATCGGATATCGAATCGGGACATCGCGGCGGTTCTTCGGAGTACTCACCTTCTATCAGGCGAAATACCGTCACAAAGACGGATCTGAGATTATCGGTCCGGCCGACGGGCCAATTAACCTGATCACTGTTAACTCAATTCGCTGCTGGCCGATCACCATACTTTGTTTCGTCCTTGCATCGGTCGTCGGTTTCCAAGGCAGGCGAACTCAGCGCTCACCATCGGGGTCACAGCCGGTGTCGGTAAATACCACAGAATTCTGATCCAATCTGGGCCGACTACTGTTGTCCTGCTGCTCCGCCGGCAGGGATTCTCGTTCTCACACCCCGCATCACACAAATTCCAGCCGGCGGAGCGACTGGCCAACAGTAAGGGACTATATGAAACTGGGACTCATCAACAGCGCCTGGGCTCAGGCCGGGCGGAATACGGCCTGGGGCATCCGGAAGACTCAGGAAATCGGCTTTGACTCGATCGACATTTTCACCGATCCGCTCGACATCGATGTCCGTGAACGTCAGCTGATCCGGCGTGAATGTCGGCAGGCGGGGTTGCCGATCATTTCAGTCTGTTGCGTGGCCACAGGATTGATTGACTTCAATCCGTCTGTGCAGCAATTTCATCTGGAGCGGTGCCGCAAGTTTCTGGACCTGTGCTTTGAACTGGAGGCCGAGAATCTGTTGCTTGTGCTCGGTGAGTACATCTGGAATCAGGAAGTCATTCCGCCGACGGAACAATGGCGAACCGGTGTTGAAAACTGCAGACGGCTGGCCGATTACGCTGCAGCGCTGGGACTGAAGATCGCTCTGGAACTGGAGCCATTTCCACTGTCGCTTATTAACAACGTCGACAACATGGTCCGGTTCCTCGAAGACGCGGGACATCAGGCTTTGTGTGCCAACATTGATGTCTCACACCTGCAGCTCGCAAAGGTCGCACCGGCGGAGGTTGCCCGGCTGAAACCGCACGCGATCCATGTCCATATTTCGGATTGCGACGGCGTCCGGCACGGTGACCTGCCTCCCGGTCGCGGCGTCGTCAACTTCGGGCCATACCTTGCAGAGATCGCGAAACTCGGCATGAACGGCACAATGTCGCTGGAACTGGAGTACTCGCCGGAACCGTCGCAGATTGAAGCCTGGGTCCGCGAAGCCTTCGAAGCAACCGCGGCCCTGATGAAAACAGCCGGGCTCCGGTAATCCGAGAACATGCCTGCTGTCTGGTGGTTCAAAGTTCATTTTTCGAAGTGCGATTCGTAGGATGGGTCTCCAGCCCCGTCCTGTGTCGTTGGTTTCGTGTCAGGACGGGTCTGGAGACCCGTCCTACGTCAAAAAATGACTACCGATCCGCATTTCACCACACTCCACTATGACTGATCTCCTCGGACCAGACTTTTCAATGAACGAACTCATCCCGGCGATCGCCCAGGATTCCCTGTCGGGTGACGTCCTGATGATGGCGTGGATGAACCGTGAAGCGTACGAGGAAACTCTGCGAACCGGGAGAGTCTGCTACTACAGCCGCAGCCGAAAAAAGCTCTGGCGAAAAGGCGAGGAGAGCGGCAACGTTCAGGAACTGCATGCAATTTATTTTGACTGCGACGGCGATACTCTGCTCGTCAAAGTCAATCAGATCGGCGGTGCCGCCTGTCACGAAGGTTACCGAAGCTGTTTCTTCCGCCGGATTGATCCGACCAGCCAGTCGCCCAGTATCGAGGGTGAGCGAGTTTTTGATCCGGCCGCGGTTTACACTCGGCCGCACGCCTCCGGCGGCCCCGCCTGAACGGCTGCCGGATTCGTAGGAATTCGGAGGCTTGGGCAGTAGCAGGATTCGTGAGAATTCTGACTCGGGGCGCTCATTCGATCCGAAGTCTCCCGAATTCGGTTACAACAACAGGGTTCCCCATATGAC
>JANNGQ010001067.1:0-4164 GCA_031403975.1 Planctomycetota bacterium | reverse complement strand
GACACCGCCTTCGCCCTGAATGGGTTCGATCAGGATGCCGCAGGTTTCTTTGTCGATCAGGCTTCGGACGCCGTCGATGTCGTTCATCTTTGAATAGCGGAATCCTGCGACGAGAGGGCCGAGTCCTTCGTGGTACTTCGGCTGCGCCGTCGCTGTCAGCGCTCCCATCGTCCGTCCATGGAAGCCATCTTCGAAAGTGATGATCCGATACCGTCCCTGAGCGGACCCGTGTAATCGGGCCAGTTTGATTGCCGCCTCATTCGCTTCCGCACCGCTGTTACAGAAGAACGCTTTGCCGAAGCTGCGCGAACAAAGGAACTGTGCAAATCGGCCCTGCTGCTCGATGTACCAGGTATTCGGAACATGAATCAGCTTTGCGGCCTGTTCCTGAATCGCTCTGACAACGGCTGGCGGTGAATATCCCAGAATATTGCATCCCCAGCCGGGAAACAGATCGAGATACCTCTGTCCGTCTGCGTCCCACACATGCGATCCTTCACCCTTGACCAGCGCGATCGGATAGCGGCGGTAGTTCGGAATGACGTATTGGTCAAACAGATCAATCGTGGCCTGACTCCGCGAAAGGGCAACCTGCGTCATTGAACGGGCTCCGAGGCAATTCAGAAAGGTGTGGAATCGGGCAAATCAGATTGAGAAAGGAGACGAACGATAGCAGTCGGATTTCGACACGGCGAGACAGAACTTTCGTCGACCGCTCGCAGACACTTGATTGCCCGGGATGTTCGCAGTTTCTTCGTCATCCGCCGGAAACAACGACCGTCTTGCCGCCCCTCTGCGACGAGATCCCGAAAACAATGTACTCAGCAGTGACAGAACCGATGTTGTGCATCTGATGGATTTCTCCCGGACGAACAATGACCGTGTCGCCGGAAGTCATGTGCACGACCGTATCACTGCATGTCATCCTGACTTCACCGGTGATCAGCACGAATACTTCCTGCATGTCTTCATGATAGTGAGCCTGAAACGACGAACCCACAGGCAGTCGGGCCCAGTTCAGCATCTGCAGCTGACCGGATTGAACCTCTGCCGCCGTTGCAATGACGCGTTTCAGTACGCCGGGATTCCGGGGATCTTCGTGCGACGCCGGGATGAACGGCGAGTTCGTTGCCTGGATGAATTGCATGGGCGTGATCAATGACAATCGGATGTTGTGGTTTACAGTTCATTCGCGCAGAGTATAAAGCAGTTGACGCGGCTGAACATGACGGCGATGAGGAGCAATTGAAGATGCCCGAAAAGTGGATGCGACCAGGCGAAGGCGATCCGGACTTCGGATTCCTGAATGACGCCGAGGCCCCGCAGGTGACAAGGACTGAATCCGGACTGCCGACGGTCAATGAGGCGTTCGTCCCGGAGAATTCCGCAAATGACAGCTCATCGCCGCAGAACGAATACGAAACGGACCGAGCTGTGCCCGTACATGGGCCAGCGTTCCCTCAGCCGGGTTCCTCCGCAACTCGAATATCTCCCTTCCTGATGGGCTATGCGATTTCGATCACGATTCTGTTTCTGACACTGCTGTTGACCGGCCGTATCTCATTGTCCGGCCATCATCCTCTGGAAAGTCTTCCGGACGTGCGACCACTGGCTCCAAAAGAGTTCCGCAAAGTCCCGGACGGGACGGAGCTACCCGCGGGACATGCTTTGAAGTTGGGCGAATCACGGCGATTCGGCGACGTTGTCGTAACGCCGCTGAACGTGACTCGCGATCCGCTGGCGTTTCAGGGATTTCTCTCCGGCGAACCTGCCCCGCAGCTGACCACAAAACCGGTGCTGAAGCTCTGGCTGAGATTCAAAAATGTTTCGAATGGTTACGGATTTCCTCCGTTTGATGCCGGTCTGATGTCCCACAGGTCGCCAGACCATGCTGTGAATGATACAGCCGTAGTGAATTCGCTGTTGACTGCGGTCCAGCAGGACAGTGCCCTGCCACCGGTTCGTGTGCTCAACTTTCTGCATTCCATGGACAACTACTTTGTGATCACCGGACAGGAGTCAGCAAGAGTCATAATGCCGGGCGAGGAACTGACGACATTCATCGCGAGCAGCGAAGCGGTTTCAGAGCTGGCAGTTCCGGCAGAAATGTCCTTCATCTGGCGCGTACAGTTCCGCAAAGGGATTCATGAACGCTCCGGTAACGGCGTCACCACTCTGATCGACGTCAGTTTCGCGGGATCAGCGATTGCGGCGGGGTCTCCGGCCGTCGTCGTTCCTGCGGGCTGACGGTCAATGGCACTCACTTTACCAACCCGATGCGTCAGCGAGGGCTTTCGTTATGTTTTCACGCGACGTGAATTGCACCTCGCTGACGCATCGGGTTGGTGTTCATCAACGACAAAGTGACCGCCAGGCTGACGGTCGGCAGTACGTCAGAATTCTCCGACACCCGGCCCTCACGACTTCAGCTTCGTTCAGGTCTCCACCACATGGAATTCCACCGGGTCCATCACGTCTTCAGCGCCGTTGTAGTTAATCGTGATCTCTTCGCCGGGCTGAATGTCTCTGAGCGCCATGAATTCCTTAATCTGTTTTCCGGCATCGTCGTATCGTGCGTTCGGGCTGTAAGAATGATTGTAGAGTGATCCGTAGCCCAGCGCGAGAGCGACTTTGCCCTTGCGGTATTCGAAGATGTAAGCGGCGAGAAATCCGCTGTATCCACCATCGAGGATTTCTCCTGCGGGAATCACCAGCAGCGGAACACGTTCAAACACCGTTCCGGATGCAATGAGTTCACGGGCAAACACTCCGCGGCCTTTGCCGGATGTCTGCCTGATTTCAATCAGTGTTGAGGCAGTGAGAGTCATAGTCGGGATCAACGAACAGGGAGCTTCGAACAGGGAATGGCCGGACGGGGCAACAGGAACAGGGCCGGTCAAAGAGATTCCAGCCAGGCGGTGAGCAGTGTGTGGTACGAGGTCAGGTCATCTTTGTGGCTCATCTCAGTAACCGTATGGATGTACTTGACGGGACAGGCCAGCGAGATCGTGCGGACTCCGCTGCGGCTGCGCTGGATCACTGCACCATCCTGACCTCCGCGGGGAAGAATGGCCCTCTGGCACTTGATGCCTTTGGCTTTTGCGAGATTCTCGAAGTCTTCCACCAGTCCGATGTCGGAGATCATCGAAGAATCCATGATGTGCAGGCAGACGCCGTCGCCGGCAACGGAGACGCGGTCTTCTTCAGGAACACCCGGAGTCTTGCAGCAGAGAGTGGTGTCACAGGCAACGCCGATGTCCGGCTCAACTCCGAACGCCGCCGGCTGAGCTCCGCGCAGCCCGACTTCTTCCTGCACTGTCCAAGCCGCATAGATGTCGCAATTGTGATGCTTCAGACTCTCGATGGCTTTGATCTGCGCCCAGCAGCCGATGCGGTTGTCCAGGCACTGCGACACCACGGAATTGCCGACCTCCTCAAACGGCCCGTCAAGCACGACCATATCACCAATGCGGACCTTGCCCCGGGCATCGTCGGCAGACAAACCAAGATCCACAAAGAACTCCGTGACTTCCGGAATCTTCTTCTTATCCGATTCGCTGGCGATGTGAATGGGCTTGCCGCAGGCATTCATGATTCCTGGCAAGTCGCCGGACGCCGCACAGACGCGAACCTTGCGGGCAAACAGGTTCCGAGCATCGAAGCCGCCGACCGGGTTGACTCGCAGATAGCCGGCATCATCGATGTGCCGGACGAGGAATCCGATCTGATCCATGTGCGCTGCCAGCATCACCCGCAAAGGTTTCTTCGCGCTCCGGACATCTGCAGGACGAGCTTTCCGGACGGCGATCAGTGATCCCATGGCATCGACCGACAATTCGTCAAACAGTTTCTTCCTCGCGACGAAGTCCTGGATGATCTTGCGAATCCGGTCTTCGCGCCCGGGAACCGACGGAGTCTGAGTGAGGGTCTGCAACAGTTTCATCAGCGAATTCCTTCCCCATCCGTTGTCCGGGCTGCACGGCCCGGTCAATGCAGAGGAACGTTAGAAACTCTCCCGCGGCGTACAACCGCATTGCAGGCACCGAACCCCGGAATCCGGAGAAAATCAACACTGTCGCACATCAGAGGACTTACCTGCCGACAGACTTCTGGACCTGACTCCGCCGATTGCACGGATTCCTCGGGCAGGTGAAGGCGTGCATC
>JANNGQ010001066.1:0-4877 GCA_031403975.1 Planctomycetota bacterium | reverse complement strand
CCATCGTGGCGGAAATTCGCTTAAGTCCACGCCATTCGAGGCAGGCCCGGTGGCGGGCGCAACTTCAAGTTAGTCGAAGACGGTCGTGTTCTGGGATCTCTGAGGCCGGCGGACGAAGGATAGTTCTTCGAACGTACCTGCATCTGGGACGTCAGCTTTGATACGCCAGGGCTGACACTGCCCGATTCTGCCAGCAGGCCCTGACCGGCAACCGAGTTTCGCCTTTTCGGCAGCCACTCGATTGCACGTAATTCAGCTCCCCTGTTTTGATTCCTCTTTCAACGGCATTAAACTCTCTTTCGCCGCGAAGTCACAGAACTTCGCTGACTGAAAGGGAGTCCGTGAAAGAGACATCGATTCGGGAGTTGCTGGAGCGAGTTCGGCATGGAGACGCCGCCGCCGCCGAAGAGCTGGTTCGTACCTACGAGCCGGAAGTCCGACGGGCGATTCGAGTTCGCATGACGGATTCACGAATGCGGCGGCTGATTGATTCGATTGATATTTGCCAGTCAGTCCTGGCAGGGTTTTTTGTCAGAACCGCAGCCGGTCAATACGACATTCAGACGCCGGAAGAACTTCTGCGACTGCTGACAACAATGGCAAGGAATCGGGTTATCGACTGGGCCAGACGAACTCAGGCGGAGCGGCGTGACGGACGAAGGGAAGTTCCGCTGGAAGATGAGCAGGGTCGGGGGCCGCAGATCGCTGTTGGAGGCCCTAGTCCTGCATCGGTGCTTGTGAATCGCGAGCTGATTGAACAGGTGCGCAGCCGCCTCAGCGCGGAGGAATTGCGGGTGATGGAACAGAGGGCCGATGGAATGGGCTGGAATGAGATCGCCGCATCGCTGGGCGAACAACCGAACTCAGTCCGGATGCGACTGACCCGTGCACTGGATCGAGTGGCCGCCGAATTGGGGCTGGAGCAGTCCCATGGCTGATCCGGACGGGCCGCGCAAGGCGAGTGATTCGCATCACGGAAATGCCCCAATGCCACCCGTCAGTCCGCATCCGGAACGATTGGTGCTTCAGGAGTCCGTTGACAGTCTGTCGGCATCGTTGAGTGACCAGATCGAGTCTCTGGCCTGCGAACTTCGGTCTCGATGGAAAGCCGGACAGCGGGATTCTCTAGAAGCTCTCGGGCCGCAGTTTGCACAGCTTTCCGGGAATTCTGAACACCTGCTGGATCTGATCTATCACGAGATTCTGATTCGGGAAGAGTTCGGCGAGATTCCCCGATTGGAGGACTACAGCCTGCGATTCCCTGAGTATGTCGATCGTCTGCACAGGTTATTCGCCGTCCACGGGGCATTGGAAAATGATTCGTCTGACAATATCGGTACGGACTTCGACAGCCGGTTTTCGCACGCGGACGATTCGCCATTCGACGACCTGACATCAGACCGTGACAGCTCCGAAAACGATCGCAGTGGCAAATGCACACCGCAATGGCCACGGAAGGCGCGTGTCAGCCTCGCCGTGGATGCTCCGCCTGGTTACGAGCTGCTGGAAGAGATCGGCCGTGGCGGTATGGCGGTTGTTTACCGGGCCCGGCAACTGATTCTCAATCGTACGGTCGCAATCAAGATGCTGCTGGGCGGCAGCATGGCGAGTCAGGAAGTCCTCGCGAGAATTCAGCAGGAGGCCCGCGCAGTCGCTCAACTGCAGCATCCGGGAATTGTGCAGATCCATGAGGTCGGTGAACATCGTGGCCTGCCGTTTCTGTCGCTTGAGTTTGTTCCGGGAGGTACGCTGCATGAATGGCTAAACGGACAGCCACTGTCTCCTCTGGAGGCCTGCCGGATTGTCGAACAACTCGCGAGAATCACGCATTTCGCTCACGAACAGGGCATTGTTCATCGTGATCTGAAACCTGCCAACGTCCTGTTAACAGAACGCCCGGGCGGTGCTGAAGCCGGTCGAACACTTCCCTTGGAAGCCTCTCGTTCAGGCAGTGCTTCGACGACGATGTCGTTTTTCGTCAAGATCAGCGACTTCGGACTGGCTCGTGTGCTGGGGCATCGCAGCGATCTGACGGCAACGGGTCAGGTCATCGGAACGCCCAGCTACATGGCTCCGGAACAGGCCTCGGGCTCAACCGATGAAGCCGCACCCGCACAGGATATCTATTCTCTGGGTGCGATCCTGTTCGAACTGCTGACCGGGCGACCTCCATTCCGCGGCGCGACTCTCTTCGATACGCTCGAACAGGTCCGTGAAGATGAACCGGTGCCGCCGCGGAGGCTTCAGCCTCGCGTGCCGAAAGACCTGGACACGGTCTGTCTGAAATGTCTGGAGAAAATTCCGCATCGCCGATACGTGACAGCGCTGGAACTGGCAGAAGATCTGCGGGCCGTGCAATGCGGGGATTCCGTCCGGGCCCGACCCGTGGGCCGCCTGGAACGAGGCTGGAAGTGGGTGCGGCGGTCGCCTGCCGTGGCGTCGCTGCTCCTGTTGATTCTGCTGTTGACGGTGACGGGGATCGCGGGAATTCTGGTCGAGAGCCGCCGGGCGAAAAACCTTGAGGCTGAATCCCGCCAGGAACGCGATCGTGCCCTTCGCCTGTCTCTCGTCGCGAGCAACGAACGCGATGAAGCAAAACTGCAGCGATCGCTGGCGGAACGACAGACGTTGAAAGCCGACCAGCAGGCCCAACAGGCCGAGTATCAGCGGACACTTGCGGAGGCTGCAAGGACCGAGGCGATCGTGGCCCGTCAGCAGGCGGAATCCAACATGGAACAAGCTCTGACAGCGATTGACGCACTGGCCAGACTGGGAATCGAATTGCGACAGACGCCGTTGCAGCAAGTCACCAGTCGGCGAATTCTGGATGAGACGCTCAAACTTTACGATCAACTTGAAGAGAGTCATGGCGACAGTTCCCGCCTGCGCCGCCAACTGGCATCGACTCTGGTTCGAGCGGGAGAGATTCGCAGTGTGCTGCGCGAAAATGAGAAAGCGGCTGAGCTGCTGCAGCGGGCTGTAAATCTATTGGCGGAAGAACTTCAGCACAGTCCGGAAGACATGGCAATTCTTGATCTGGCGGCCTATGCGAACTGGGTTCACGGAAATTTTTTCAATACAACGGACCGTCCGTCGGAAGCGATTGCGGCCTACGAGCGGAGTCTGGCGGCACACGATACGGCTCTGCGGCTGCGTCCGGACAGCGGTTATCATCTGAGAGATAAGGCCAACACAATCATCAACATCTGCGCCGCTCTGAACAATCTGAATCGTGCACCGGAATCCCTGCCGCGGTATGAACAGGCGATCAGAATCCTGCGGTCTCTTCGTGACCAGCGTCCGGACAACGTGTCGATTCAAAGCGAATTGGCACTGTCGCTGCATGATTACTCACGGATCCTCCGGATATTCAACGGGCACGAACCTGCCACTCGGGCCTTCGATGAGGCCATCGAAATTCGTGGGCGACTGTTCGCGCGCAATCCGAATGACATGGGCAACCGGGCATTGTATGCGAGGCTGTTTTACAGTCGCGGAGTCCTCCTGCGACAGTCCCGCGATTACGCCAATAGTGTCGTTCAGTTTCATCGGACGGCTGAATTGCTGGAACCTGCCGTGGCCGGTTTTCCCGGCGTCTTTGAATACCAGCGCGATCTCCAGACCGCGCTGATTGCTGATGTGGAAACCTGTCTCCTTGCCGACGATGCGGTGAACGGTAAACAGCGATGGAAAGTGCTGGCCGAACGACTGGTCAGCGGCCGCAAAGTCTTCCCGAACGAACGACTGATCGTCAGCCAGATGCAGGAATGGCTTCCGCCATGGTGCGAACATCTGCGTGACGACGGTCAGACCGAAGAAGCCGCGCGCCTGTGGCATGTGCTTGTCGCCGGTTCCCTGTGGATGGCCGCACCGGAGACTCTCTCCGGAGAACAACCTGTGACGCCTGCTGTGGAAGCTCGGTATGCCAACAATGCGGCGTGGTATTTGACAATCTGCCCGGAACCATCCTTGCAGGATCTGCCGAGAGCCGTTGCGATGGCGACGAGGTCAGTGAATCTCACTCCTGAAAATGTGAACCACCTGCATACACTGGCAGTCGCCCTGTATCGTTCGGGCGACTACATCGCGGCCCGGGCAGCTCTTGAAAAGGCCGTCGTGATTGATATGCGGCTGGATCACGTGTCACCATTGCAGAACGCTGGCGCTGCCCTGAGAGCACTGACGCAGGGAAACCCGGTCGGTGCTCAACGGTCCGCCGAGGCGATTATCGGATTGCGCGGACGATCCGCAGAACGCAGTCCTCAGCTGCATTCAATGCTGGCGATGACGCTGTGGAGGCTCGGTGATCACGAGGCAGCCCGATCCATGCTGAGCACGGTGCCCGAACCTGCCGCAGGATTCACGAAGAACGGACCTCAGCAGCGCCGAGCACTGGCAGAAGCGAAGGCCCTGATCACTGCACCTTAGTTCGACTGTCCCACATTCGACCCCAACGGCCTCGTGCCGTTGGTGAAGCAGATGGAGAGCTAAAAACGCAAATAAAACACCCACCCAATCTTCCTGCATTCCCGCCGAAGGCGGGAATCGTCGAAGACGCGCCCGCCGCCGCGGTGCGCACGGTGCCCGAGCGCCCCGGCTATCGTGCCGTCAACCTCTGGCGGACCACGCAGACTCCCGCTTCGATAAACGATCCGGATTCAATTTCCAATCATGAGGGAATCCTGCCGCCGAAGCAGGGCTCGATCCTGCGCATCATCGATTTTCCGCCCGAGCCGGCCGATCCGGCCGAGCGCGACCGTCGCATCCGCGCCACCTTTGGCGGCATGTTCAAGGACGCGACTCACGACGGGCGCAAGCATCCCGGCATGCACAAGACCGACACCGTCGATTACGCCATCGTGCTCGAGGGGGAAATC
>JANNGQ010001065.1:0-6287 GCA_031403975.1 Planctomycetota bacterium | reverse complement strand
AGCTCGCCGAGTGGCATTCCGTGTTCCTTGAGGAAACGGATCAGATGTTCGCGGGGAATGCGTCGATCTTGTGAGCCAGGAATTCGATAGCCTCGAAGTCGTCCGGAATCGAACCACTTTGAGACTGTACGCGGGGCAACTTTACAGATCTTTGCTACCTGACCAGTAGTGAAGATCGTCTTCATGGGCGGGCTCTCCAATCAGTTCTCACTGCACCATTCAGTTTCCCGTCCTAGGAAACCAAATCGTCACTGCCCCGATGTTCGTTCCGGATGAAAAGTCCAAAGACAATTCGCTGTCGTGACAGCCGGAAAAAACGCGGGTCCGGGCAGTAACAGGGGTCGTTGTTCGGATTGCGTGCGGCGCAATCCCGTGCCTGCACAAGGCACTTTGAGGCGCAATTCACTCCGCCCATCGGTGAAGATGGACAGCGACCTTCTCCGGACATCCCTGCCGTTACGGTCAGACGCTGAATTGCCCCCCGGCGAATCAGCCCATTGTGCTTCCTGGCCTCCCCGCAATGTTCACACAATGTGTGATCACCGCCACAACAGGATGACAATCGCCTGCGTTAAATTTCGTCGTTTGGGATTGACCGACTTTAGGATGTTTGACAGACCTGCAGGAACTGCCAACGAGAATGTGGAAAGCGCCTGCACCGGACAAACGATGCCTCACGGGTTACTTCCGGCGATTTCGGCAGAACTGCGAAGTGAGGATTCAGGATCCTGAATCCTGAATCCTGAATCCACAATCCTCCTCTAATCACGCCGCCCGTACCCTGCGCCCGTTTGCGGGATTAAAGTTCCCGTGTTCATCTACGTCTTCGAATCGCAGTGAGAGACGTCGGGAAATCCCTGACTCTTCCATTGTGACGCCGTACAGCGCGTCGGTCACAGCCATTGTAGGTTTGCGGTGAGTGATCATGATGAACTGCGTATTCTGCTGGAACTCGCGCAGGACGTTCACAAAACGACCGATGTTGGCATCGTCCAGAGCCGCATCAACTTCGTCGAGAATACAGAACGGGCTCGTCCGGCTTCTGAAGATTGAAAGCAGCAGCGCGACTGCGGTGAGAGTTTTCTCGCCGCCGCTTAAGAGGGAGATACTCCGGAGTTCCTTCCCCGGCGGACGGGCGACGACGTCGATCGAGCACTCCAGCACGTCGTCCGGGTCTTCCAGAATCAGTTCGGCTTCACCGCCGCCAAACAGCTTGCGAAACAGTTCCCGGAAGTAACCTCGGATCGCCGCAAACGATTCCAGGAACATCCGGCGGCTTTCATCATTGATCCGCCGGACAATATCCCGCAGAGTATCGCGCGCTGCCTCAAGGTCGGTGAACTGAGTGTGCAGCCGTTGAAATCGCGTTTCCAGTTCGAGCAGGTTATCGAGGCATTCTGTACCGATATTGCCGATCTTCCGCAGCTGCCGGCGCAGCCGTTCAATGCGTCTGTCGATCTCAGTCCGGATTTCTGTGTACAGGATTGTATCGACGATCACCGCCTGGGCAGTTTCATCGAATAACGGCGAGGCAACGACAGCTGTATTCGATACGATTCCCGTGAACGGGCCTTCCGATTCGCCCTCGTGCTCTGTATCTGTCGATGCAGCAATCGGTTCCCTCCGGAGCCAGATCGCGACAGCAGATCGGCGTTGGGAGACAGCATCGCGGATTTCAATCTGAAACTCTTCCCGAATGCGCTCAGCCAGTGTATTGAGTTGATGATCGACGCCGCGGACCTGAAGTTCGGCCTCGTGATGCCGGGATTCATGCTGACGACACATGTCACGAATCTGGCTCTCGGCGGATGCCGCCGTGTTGCGGTCTGACCGCAGTTTGGTTCTGGCAGCGGAGCGCGATTGGATATCGCACGCGAGTTGTTCGTCAGTGACGCTCAGTTCGGCAGTTTCTGCCGCCGCGTTCAGTCGCGACATCAGCAGATCACGTCGGCGTTCAACAGCCGCCTGAAGCCGGCGGTCAGCTTCCTGCTGCTGAAGCAGACGCTGCTGCAGATCCTCGCGGACCCGTTCGACAGCCTCCTGCAGTCCGAGCAACCGTTCCTCAGAGCGTGTCAGTTCCAGACTTGCTGCTGTACGGTCCCGTTCGACGACATCCAGTTCATGCTGGCGGACTGATTGCAGTGCCGTCAGCTCGGAAATATGCTGCTGGCGCAGCTTCAGCAGTTGCTCTCCGGAAAGGTAATCCAGATCCGCTTCTGAGATTCTTGCGGCAAGGTCCTGCAGTTCGTCGGCGAGCGATTCCTGTTGCGATCCCAGCAGGCCGGACCGGCGTTGAGTTTCCTGCTGCTGCCGCCGGTGTTCCGCCAGTAATGTTTCCGCGGCCCGACAGCGGTTCAAGTGATCATTCACCTGCGTCCGTGTCTGTTTCAGCTGGTCGTCGGTCGAGGCGATGTTCTGACTCACCGAACGCAGCATCAGCTCGCGCTGAGCGATCTCGTGTTCAAGGCGATGCAGTTCATTTCGCAGGCGTCGCAGCTCGCTCTTGCGGGACAGCAACGCGGATTCGTTTCGGACGGTTCCGGCGAACAGCGTTCCGTCGTTTTCGATGAGTTCGCCCTGCAAAGTTACGAAGCGGCATTGACCATCTGTCGCAGAATGCAGTCGGAGTGCGTCGGCCAGAGTCTGCACAACCCAGGTATCAGCCAGCAGGTGACTTGTCAGCATCGGCATGGATTTCGGCGGTCTGGCGAGGCCGTCCGCTCTTCCGACGACGCCGCGTGCGCCGAACAGAACCGGAGGAGCCGTTTCTCCCTGTGAGAAAACTGATCGCACAACCGGACTCTCGTTGCGAGGATCAACCCAGGTGACCTGCATCAGCTCATCTGAGACCGATGGCGCCGGTTGTGGCCTGATGGAAATGCTTTCGCTGTACCCGCCGGACTTCGGAATTCCGTCGTTCGAAGGGGCTCGTTGCAGCGCGTCGGGGTCAGTCTCGGAATGCGCGGACCAGAGACTTTCATCACTCCGCCGCAGACTGCCGCGCAACTCCGACAGATTCTGGTCAGCTGCAACTGTGTTTTCCATCGAGATGAAACCGACTCGGTCAATGATCCGGCAGCGACCCGAGTTGAGGTAGTCAATCAGCGGCCCGAGTTGAGTGACCACCAGCAACTGGGCTCGCCCTGAGAGTGCGACTTCCAGAAGTGCCGCGTGTTCCATATCGACATCGAGCAGATCGGCCACACTTCCGCAGATCAGATTCCAGGGCTCCGAGTCCGCTTCCATCGCGCGCCGCAGAATCTCGCGGACACCGATGCCAAAGCCTTCCTGGCGGTCTTCCAGATCTTCCAGCACGGCGCGCCTCGCGACTTGCGCACTGCGGTGTTCCCGCAGTTCAGCGAGTGACTGCTGAGACTGATTGCGATCGACGACCAGCAGTTCGCGGCTGCGAATCAGAGCATCCGCAGAGTTCTCTGCGGCCTGCAGTTCCAGCTGCGCATGCGAAAGTGATTGTTCAAGCTCAGGCGCGGCCGCTTCCTGCGCGGCCAGATCTGCCGTGAGGGCCTTGATCTGTTCCCCCAGCGAATTGTTTCGAATCGCAGCCGACTGTTGCTGGACCTGCAGACTGTTCAGACGGGATGCTGCCTCCGAATTCAGCCTGACATGCTGCATCAATTCCTCACGAGCCGATTCGATGCTCTGCTGCGAATCCATCAGCGATTGCTGCAGGCCGGACACCTGCTGATCTCCGGACAGCAATGACGATCGTCTTCGTTCGAACGCTGCGCGTTCAAGAGTCAGCACGGAATTCAGATGCGTTTCCTCGCCGGCCGCTTCGATGACCCGGCTTTTCATCAGATTCTGCTGCCGAACCAATCGCTGCAGATCCGACTTCAGCTCGGACTCACGCGCGCTCTGATGCCGGATTGTTGTATCGAGGCTGGCCACGCGGCTCCGCAGATCACTGCGGCGGCGTTCAACTTCCCGAAGCTGGTCGTCCACCTCCGCAAGCGCCGCATCCGCTGCAAACACCTGCGACTCTGCGTCCGACTGCCGTGTCCGGTATTCACTGAGCGTCTCCGCGGACTGCTGCATCAGCAGCTGCAACGAGTCACGATGGGAAGATTCGCGGCGAAAGTCGTCGGCCGCAAGACCAACCCGCAGCTGCTCGAATTCCATCGAAACGGCGCGATACCGCGCCGCCCGCTGGGCCTGAGTCCGCACAGTGCCGAGCTGGGTGTCGACTTCATCGACGAGATCCGACAATCGCACGAGGTTCTGCTCGACTCGCTCCAGGCGTTTCAGTGCTTCGGTGCGCCTTTGTTTGAAACGGCTGATTCCTGCCGCTTCTTCAAAGATGAGACGACGGTTCGCCGCATTTGATTGCAGGATCTGGTCGACTCGCCCTTGTTCGATAATGCAGTAGGTCGCCGCTCCGGCGCCGGTTCCGACAAACAGATCCCGGACGTCCTTGAGCCGCGCCGAGTGGCGGTTGACGAGATACTCCGAATCGCCGGACTGCCAAAGTCGTCGTCCGACGGTGACTTCATCCAAATCGAGCGGGATGAAGCGACTGCGGTTGTCGAACGTCAAGATGGCTTCGGCGAATTGCGATCCCGTGCGGCTGGCTGAGCCGTTGAAGATGACATCGGTCATCTCCTTGCCGCGGAGACTCTTGGCACTCTGGTCTCCCAGAATCCACTTAATCGAGTCCACGACATTGCTCTTTCCGCTCCCGTTCGGCCCCACGACACCGGTGATTCCGGCAGCGAAATCGAAGATGGTGCGGTCGGCGAAACTCTTGAATCCAAAGAGTTCGAGCGACTTGAGCATGACTTGGAGTTTTCAGTGATCAGTGATCAGTCGGCGGCAGCGACTTGGCGCACGCGGATCGCCAGACCGGAGTTTCGGACATTGAATCCCAGTGTTCACGGTTCGGGTTCCTCCAGACCACCAAAGGGACGGCTGAACCTGTTCCACCAACGCTTTCCGAAACCGCGATTCGCATCGGTACCAGGGGAATCATCAGCAGTCTCCACATCGGAGGAATCAATCTCGGGATCGCCCGGCGAGGAATCAAGCTCAGAGATATCCGTTGGCTGTTCAGTGGCCCCGAAGCCATCGGATCCGCTCTCAGACGCAGGTGCGGTCCCGGACTCCTCGTGGTTGACGTCCTGATCTGCTTGATCGGAGTCAGAATTCTCTGCGTCTGCGTTCTCCGTTGACTGCCCGGTGGATTTCGGAATGGTCAGCTCTTGCTGGCGGGCTGCTTTCAAGTCCTGTTTTGCGACAGCATTGAAGTCCAGTGACATCAACTTGTCGTCGGATTCATGTTCCCTGAGCTCATTTTCATCCAGTTCATCAAACAGTTCCGGGATCATCTTCGGCGTACCGATCCGCTTGCCGTCCGATTCTCCTGTTTCACCCTCGTCACTGCCCTGGTCGGCTGCGTCACTCAGATAAAGGCGACCGGCCTGCGGCAGACGGTCAATGCCGAACGAACCCATGAAGTTATGTTGCTGTTCGGATTCAATCAGCATCTGCACAATGTCAGGGTAGGTGGCCCCCAGATCTCCGCAGGTGCGGATGATCTCCGACAGCTGGTTCGAAACCTTCCGCCGCTGCGGTTCTGCGTTGAGCTGGTAGAGAATTACGTCCACTGAGTTGGCACCCGACTCGCCGATGATCCTGAGACTGCGTCCGGCATTGAGGACGGCCGGCAGCCGGAGCGACTGGTCGGCTCCGAACAGCACCACCTCTGGAGCCCTGCGACGAGTGACATGCACCATCGGCTCACCGGACGACTCAACAATGTGCATCGTGAATCGGCCGTTGAACGAAACGGGGTTCAATGCCGGATCGTGAACATCAAGTTCTTTCAGTGCGCGGAATGCACCGTACCGCGTTTCGATGTTCTCCGCGCTCATCAGTTCCCGCAGCGCGAGTACTGCGTCGGCATCATCGACAACGGACAACGCGACGAGCGAGTAGACGCGAAAGGCGGGCTGATCACGGGCGGCTTCGCGCAGGATCGATACACCGGCAGCTTCCCCGAGATACGCCAATGACTGTGCGGCCTGAAAGCGGACTTCAAACGTCCCGGATTCCAGGGCATCTTTCAGAAACGGAATCCCGTCCTCTCCGATTGCTTCCAGCTGCAGCGCCGCCGACTGACATTTGTCGGGGTCGAGAATATCGCGAGCCAGCTGTTCCAGCCGGATCCGACGTGCCACATCGGATTCATTAAATGCAATGTTCCGGATGACGGCCTGGTAACGGGGGAAGTTGTTGATGTACTGATCGTGCGTCTTCAGTTGAATCATCGC
>JANNGQ010001064.1:0-3607 GCA_031403975.1 Planctomycetota bacterium | reverse complement strand
CCTTCCTGGCCGGCTACAACCTGCGGCTGCTCACGGTCGTGCAGGCGATGTCGCAGCTCGACGTGGTCTATGGCGACCCACTCATGCGGCGGACCCTGCGTATTCTGCATTGACCGATCAGGTCGTGGTGGAAGGTCCGATCGACCGTCTGGGGCTTGCGAACAACCTGTTTGCTGTGGGAGACCACCTCATGGCGCTGGAAATGTATGAACAGGCCGACACCGCCAACATGACGGCTCAGCAGCAGATCTGGACCGAGTACCAGATTGCCAACTGTCTGCGTCGCACCGGCAGGACCGGAGAAGCCTCAAACCGATACAGGCGTCTGGCCGACCAGCCGGAAGCAGGATGGCTGAGCGAGCAGTCTCAATGGTGGGTCGATGTGCTGGAGCAGATGCAGGTTGTCCGAAAGGGTCTGGAAAAAAAAGTTGATGCAGAGTCCGAATCGAAGTGAAGAATCGGCCGCATGATCCGCGTACGGAACAGAGAAGATGGTCAACATTCCCACTGACACAGCCGAAGCCGATCTGCGTTACAGCGTGCAGGAGCAAAGTTCGGTCTTCGAACAGGCCGTCGTACTCATTGAACGTCTGGAAACAGCGGCGGCAAAGAGGGAACTGGGGAATCCGGATTCCGTCGCTCAATTGCAGAAATCTCTGGAGCGTGTGGTTACCGCTCAGCAGAAAGTTTCCGCCGCTCACAGCCGGTTCGCAGACTCCAGAACCAGTCTGACCAGTGATCTTCGACGCACTCTGGTCCGTCACGAAGAACTGTTGAAGACTCTGATCAATCGTATCGACCACCTTCAGGAGACGTTTGAATCCATCCGCAACGACCTCACACCGCAGCTCGACACCGAGACCCGCCGCAAGACCATGCAGGCGGCGTACCAGCAGTCCATGAGAACTGTGTGAGTCTGAAATCCGGATGACTGATGGCCCATCACCTCACGGTGATGTGCATTCTTTCTCTGAATCCTGAATCCTGAATCCACTCCGCCATGCTCATTTTCGAATCCTCCTCTATGCACGATGTTCTCGCCAGGGCCCGGCGGTTCGCCCGCTCATCGGGAACGGTGCTGATCACCGGCGAGACAGGAACCGGAAAAGAGCTGCTGGCTCAGTACCTTCACGAGTCCAGCCCGCGTGCGGCAAAGCCGTGTCTGCGAGTCAATTGTGCAGCGTTTCACGACGGTCTGGCCGAGAGTGAGCTGTTCGGACATGAACAGGGTTCGTTCACCGGTGCCTCCCGGCGGCATGACGGCTTTCTGCACGCAGCTGCGGACGGCACACTGTTCCTCGATGAGATCGGTGAACTGCCTTTGCCGACTCAGGCCAAACTGCTGAGAGTGCTTGAAGAAAATGAATTCCTGCGAGTCGGGAGCACTGAGATCCAGCGGATGAACGCCCGCATCATCGCGGCGACCAACCGCGATCTGAAAAAGGAAGTTGCTGCCGGCCGGTTTCGGGAAGATCTGTTTCATCGTCTGGACGTGCTGACGCTGCGGATCGCACCATTGCGGGAACGGCCTCAGGATATCCCGGCACTTGTGAGTCATTTCGTGGCTCAGTTCGGCGGGGAGAATGAAACACTCGTCGAACAAGTCAGCAGCGAGATGATGCAGCAGCTGTTCTCATGCCCCTGGCCGGGTAACGTGAGGCAGCTCCGCAACGTCATTCACCGGGCATGTGTTGAGTCTGATACAGAAACCATCACGCACGTCGACATTGGAGACTCCGGAATTTTCGACAGCGAAGATTGCCCGGTCGATGGCATCCCGATGGCGTTTCAGACACTTCCGCTCGATGAAATCGAACGCGTCATCATTCTGTCCCGGATCAAACGTTTTCGGGGGAACAAGTCCGAAGCTGCGGCTGAACTCGGTGTCACCGCGAGGACACTTCGGAACAAAATGGCCCGCTGGCGAGAATTGAAGAAAGCCGGGTAGCGCAAAGTGCGTCGGTGGCCGAAGTCGTGAGACTTCGGAGTCTATGCGGTCGCGTCCGAATTCTCATGAATCCGGCTACAAAATCCTCCACGGCGTTGAAGTGCCGACCGAAGGCGTGGCCAACCAACTCGGCAATCAGACAGCGTCGAGAAGATCAATTCTGACGGCATCTGTATTCTGATTCCAGGGAGGGGGACTGGCTTCGCCTCGTGACAGCGCCACGATCGATCCTGCCGCAACAACCAGTAACGGCAGTGAGACCGCGACAAACACAGGAACAGACGACCAGCGTCGCAGTCGGGTTCCGTTTCTCCAGAGGCGGATGCCAAAGCCTGCCGATGCGATAGAAAGCCAGGTGCAGCCGATTACAAATCCCAGGCCCGTGATCCGGTCACGCTGAGCGAACCGGCGGATTTCATGAATCGCGGCATTGTCGACGGATTCAGGGAATTCCAGGAGCGCGTACATTTTACGAATGGTCTTCTGGCCTTCAGCCGTATCGATGACTTCGATTCGTTCATAGGTATCAACAACACATTTCTGAGCCGTCTGTTCCGAAAGTTCCAGCCTCACACGCCCCGCACGCGCCCGCAGGGCCGGATGCACGGTCTCCGTCACGGAAGCCATATGATCTGCGAGGGCACGGTTAATGGCTCCGGTCAGCGGCTTCTTTGCATCGTCGCCGGGCAAAATTGGTTCCGTCTCGGCTACGATGCGGCGACCGTCCGGCTTTTTCACCCAGTCCGGCATCGGACGCAGTTCAGGAGCCGTCGTCAGCACCACCGATGACCGCTCACCTGGCTCTGGTTCAGCCACCGGACCAGCAATATCCACGAGCGACACAAGGGAGTTCGCAATCGATTCCAGGCCACTGGCGGTGAGCAGTGGCTGGACCGGTGAAACAGCACCACCGACTGGCGGTGTCAGCGGGATCAGGGCATACGTCTGGCGAATTGACTCAGGAAGTTCTGAATTGAAAGACTGCAGCAATTTGCCTCCGGATTCTCCCAATAGCTGCTGGACCAGTTCCTCGGACAACTGGAAAACGACCACATCGCTGTCTGCAGTCTTCCCGGCCGGATCGGATGAGTCTTGTGGTTTCTTCACGCCGCTCTGGTCCAGCCGTGAGCGAACCAACTGTCCGATGGTCGTAGCGAGCTGAGCGAGTTGGGCACTGCGGGCTTTCATCTCAGGGTCAACGGCCGGCTTTTCCGCGACGGTGGTCGATTCAGCGGCGCTGTCCGCATTCCTGGGCGATTCGGTTGTTGGAGCAGTACTGCCGGGGCTGTCCGACACCTTCGATTCGGGCACTGACTCTTTTGCCGTCTGAATCTCATCTGTGGTATAAGTCCCATGTGTCCCATCGGCCGCCGGTGGATTTGCCAACTCAACGGGAATCGTTGCCGTCGCATCATGAACAGCCTCCCGAAGATCTTCGCGTGCATCGGACAGATGCTGAATGGCTTCATGAAAAGCGTTCGCTGTTTCCGGACGGAACCGTTCAGCCTGTAAGTGATGATGACTCACCGAAACCTCGGATCGGGCGTAAAACAAAAAGCCGGCACCGACAACGAGAGCCAGGATCGAAGCACCGCCCGCAAGTCCGGCGACAAGTCCTGACGAACTGCCCTGATGAGCCATTTGATGAGGCCGTCGGTG
>JANNGQ010001063.1:0-4527 GCA_031403975.1 Planctomycetota bacterium | reverse complement strand
CCTTTGCAGCCGAACAGGCCGCGGCAGCAAAGCTGAGCAACGTCCATTTTCTTCTCTGCAATGCCCTCGAACAACCGTTTCCGCAGGCGAAATACGATGTCGTCATGTGCAGTCTGTTCCTGCATCATCTGACTCAGATGAATGCAGTCAGACTGTTGCAGCGGATGCGAGCGTCTGCCGCACAGTTGGTGCTGATTGACGACCTGAGGCGAACGACCGTCGGTTACTGGCTGGCCTGGCTGGGCTGCCGAATTCTGACGACGTCGCATGTCGTGCATGTCGACGGCCCGATGTCCGTGGAAGGTGCGTTCACGACAGCCGAAGCACAAGCCATCGCCGAACAGGCCGGGTTGCACCAGGCATCAATCCGCACTCACTGGCCTCAACGGTTTCTGCTGACCTGGTGTCCCGATCGCGGAGACATCCGTGCGCGATGTTGAGTCTGTCGCCGGGCAATATTTCGACATCGTGATTATCGGTGCTGGTGTTTCCGGAGCGATGACAGCGCTGCTGAGTTCCCGCGCGGGACTCAGGGCACTGCTGGTGGACCGCCAGCGTTTTCCGCGACACAAAGTCTGCGGCTGCTGCATCAATGGCCGGGCCATTCAGATTCTTAAACAGGCGGGTCTCGCACCCGGCCTGGAAAAGCTGCACCACACCACAGCATCGGCACTGGCTATTCGCTATCGCGGACGCAGTCTGGATGTGCCTATGCCGGCAAACGCGGCCGTTTCCAGGCGAGTCATGGATCAGTGGCTGATCGACGAAGCCGTCGCGTCAGGTTGTCTGTTTGTCGACGAAGTCACAGCGTCGGTGGAGCCGTTGCCGGGCGATGCGATCGTCGCGTTCCATTCTGCACCGGCAATCTCCAATCCTGAATCCTCACGGGAGAGAATGATCGAACTTCGGCCGACCGGCACCGCTCATCACGAGACTCAGGCGGAAAACGCTGTCAGTCATGCGGAGGGATCCTCGTTACGAGTCTCTGCGAAAGTCGCGGTGATCTGTGATGGTCTGGGGCATCCCAGCCTGCATCATCTGGACGCCTTCAAAGCGGTCGCAGAACTTGGTTCACGGATAGGCCTGGGAGCCGTGTTTCCTCGCGCCACGTCCGACGACTGGATCAAACCCCGTGAAGTTCTGATGGTTGTCGCCGGGCACGGCTACGCTGGAGTCGTCGAAATCGAAAACCATCAGCTGAATCTGGCGGCTGCCATCGATCCGGCGCATCTCAATCAAACGAAGTCACCGTTGCGGTCGCTGGAGGCACTTTTCCGTTCCGCCGATGTCCCGGTACCGACCGAGTTGCACCAGTCCACGATCAAGGGCACAGTTCCTCTGACCCGAAGCGCACGACGCATCACCGGTCATCGCTTGTTTTTGCTGGGCGATGCCACGGGCTACGTGGAGCCATTCACGGGTGAAGGCATGGCCTGGGCTTTGACCGCTGCCACCGCCGTCGTTCCGCTGATAAGCACAGCTGTCCGGGACGGCTGGTCGGAGAATCTGGAAGCACACTGGCAATCAACATTCCGAGGCATCGTGCGACGCGAGCAGAAGATCTGCCGACTCCTGTCGGCAGCACTCAAACGTCCGTGGCTGCTGCTGCCGATCATGACAACGTGTCGCCTGTTCCCCGCATTGACTCGACACCTTGTCAGTCAGATTAACCACGTTCCTGAAGCTCTGGGAACCATTTGATGCACAGCTTTGAAATCCTTGGTCTCGGCACGGCGTTGCCGGAGCATTCCATTTCTCAGGCCGGTATGGCCACTTTTGCGGCAACCTGTGTGCTGCCGGAACTCTCGGATTCCAAAAATCCGAGGGCACTGGTTCAGGCGCTATATCGCCGGGCTGGTGTCCAGACACGTCACAGTGTCCTGCTCGAATCTTCGTCCGATGACGAAGCGACCGCCGAGCGATTCTACCGGTTTGCAAAGAGACCCGAGGATCGCGGTCCGGGGACTGCCGAACGCATTCAACGCTTCGAACGTGATGCACCGGAACTGGCTGCACGTGCAGCAGTCATCGCCCTTCAGGAATCTGCGATTGATCCGACGCAGGTGACTCATCTGATCACGGTGTCCTGCAGCGGCTTCAGCGCTCCTGGAGTCGACCTGTCGCTGATTGAAGATCTTGGATTGTCAAGGAAAATCGCCAGAACTCATGTTGGTTTTATGGGTTGTCATGGCGCTCTGAACGGCTTGCGAGTCGCTCATGCATTTGCGGCGGCGGCGGATCCTGCTGCGGTTGTCATGGTGTGTGCCGTGGAACTCTGTACGCTGCATCATCAGTATGGCTGGGATCCGCAGAAGATCGTCGCCAATTCTCTGTTCGCCGACGGTGCCGCCGCCGTCGTCGGACGCGCCGCATCGGAGAATTCCGCACCTGGAGATTCCCTGCCCGGGCGTCTCGTCGACAGTTTTTCGTGCGTGATCCCGGAGACCGCAGACATGATGACCTGGCGGATCGGCGATCATGGGTTTGAGATGTCATTGTCACCTGAAGTCCCCGCCGTGATCACGCGCATGCTGCCCAACGTGCTCGCCGACTTCCTCGGCCGCAACAACTTGACTCCGCCTGATATCAACAGCTGGGCCATCCATCCCGGCGGCCCGCGGATCCTCGCCGCCACGGCGGAAGCCGCCAACCTGTCCGATGAGAAGATGCATGCATCTGTCAGCATCCTTCAACGCTGCGGTAATATGTCTTCTCCGACGGTTCTGTTCATCCTGAATGAACTGCGTTCCCGCAACGCCGAACTTCCGTGCCTGATGCTGGGTTTCGGTCCGGGACTGAATGTCGAGATGGCGTTGCTGAAATAGAACCTGAGAGAACAGCCATGCCGGCCTCGCTGTCTCACATTGATGACCTCACCTGAAGTTTCTGGCCTTTGAGTCAATCTGTTCCAGCATCTGACTGACGTCGTCCAGTCTTTCGCAGACGACGTGAATCACATCGCCTTCGCGCTGCAGGCGACCGGTCGCGAGCATCACACTGGCGAAGCGGGCCGCCTGCCGGAAGTGCTGCCAGACCGAAGGATAGATGACCAGATTGGTAATACCGGTTTCGTCTTCGAGTGTCACAAACGTAATACCCGCAGCGGTCGATGGTCGCTGCCGCATCAGAACCAGCCCTGCGACTTTGACTCGCCGATCCGGAGCCAGGTCGCTCAACTGCTCGGCCGTCACTGCTCTGAGCTGCGTCAGCTGGTCTCGCAGAAAACTGACAGGGTGCTTTCGAAGCGTCAGACCGACTGACGAGTAGTCCTCCACAACTTCATCCTGAGCCGACATCTGCGGAAGCTGCGGAGCGGGATCTTCGTTCACAGGGACATCGCTGTCATCAAACAGCGGCAAGTGTTCGCGCGAAGGCAGTGACTTCCAGAAAGCTTCCCGCCGATCAACGTTCAGTGACACAAACGCATCACCTCGCGACAGCAGCTGCAGTGTCGCTCGACCAGACTGAGTCCGCATGGCGAAGTCATCGAAAGAACGGAACGCGCCGCCTCGCTGACGCACGGCTGCGATATGTCGTCCGTGCTCTTCGCCGAGTCCGCGGAGAAGCCGAAAGCCCAGGCGCAGCGCGAAGCGATCATCGTGGTGCGGGAATGGCCCGCGTGCGCTGCCTTGTGCCCTGGCAGTCACAGACTCCAGTGTACAGTCCCAGTCACTGTGGTTGACATCGGGCGGAAGAACGGCGACGCCATGCTCGCGCGCGTCTCTGACCAATTGCGCCGGTGCGTAGAATCCCATGGGCTGACTGTTGATCAATGCTGCAGCAAAGACCGCCGGGTAGTAGCGTTTAATCCACGCAGAAACGTAGACCAGCAGCGCGAAACTGGCGGCGTGGGATTCCGGAAAACCGTATTCACCGAACCCGCTGATCTGCTTGAAAAGTCGTTCGGCAAACTCGGAGTCGTAACCGCGATCGGTCATGCCGCTGACAAGTTTCTCATGAAACTTTGCAATGACTCCTGTCTTACGCCACGCACCCATCGCTCGGCGAAGCTGATCGGCTTCTCCCGGAGTGAACCCCGCCGCAACAATGGCCAGTCGCATGGCCTGTTCCTGGAAAATCGGAACGCCCAGTGTCTTGTGCAGGACTGCCCGGATGGCGGCACTCGGATAATCCGCCGGCTCTTCGCCGGACCTTCGCCGCAAATAGGGATGCACCATGTCGCCCTGAATCGGTCCCGGACGCACGATGGCCGTTTCGATGACGAGGTCATAAAAGCAGTGTGGTTTCAGACGAGGCAGCATGCTCATCTGGGCACGGCTTTCGATCTGAAATACGCCGATTGTGTCGGCCTTGCTGTCCATGTCATAGACCTGCGGGTCTTCTGCCGGCACATTGGCCAGTGTCAGTGATTTCCCGTGGTGCTGCTGGATCAGGTCGAACGCACGACGGATGCAGCTGAGCATTCCGAGCGACAGACAGTCGACTTTCAGAAGCCCCAATGCGTCCAGATCATCCTAAGCCACTAGATCAGACACTCCACAAAACCTACATCGACAACAGCAAGAA
>JANNGQ010001062.1:0-8726 GCA_031403975.1 Planctomycetota bacterium | reverse complement strand
GGCCCACGCCGCCTTGCCGGAGGCGAGCCGCGCCACCTCGGTCCTGGAGATCTTCTTGTACGGCGGGCTGTCCCAGTGGGAGTCGCTGTACATGGTCGACGCGTACGGCCGGAACGCCGACCCCGAGGCGGGCCAGCAGTTCCACGCCTTCGGCGGCGACGGTCCGGACAGCATCAAGGCTGCCCTCGACGCGTGTGGATTTCCCCAGGGCGAGCCGCTCGGAATGCCCTTCGCTCGCGACGCCCTCGGCGCCGACGTGGCCCTCGGGCCGTTCGTCCACTCAGGAGAAGCAGATCGTTACGACGATTCGCGCGTTTCCAACCGCACGGGGATCGGTGGCGGGAAGTATGCAGCAGCCGCAGATCCGCCAGACCGGCGGGACGTCACTCGAAACAGGCCGCGCCAGTCGGGTTCCGGCATCCCGCGGCGCATCGCAGGCAGTCCGGGCCGTGTATCCGGAATAAATCCGGACCGCGAGATCCTGGCAGGATCCTTCCTGGAATTGCGGCCAATTCGGCGTATGTCGCAGTTGAGGGCAGCAACTCAGCGTCTTTTGCAGGTCGGAGGCCGTGTTTCCGTTGAGGAACGGCCGACGCTCAGCCAGAATCCCTCAAGGCAGCCGTTTGCCTCGGGCCTGCCTGGAAATACTAACCCGACGCGCAAGCGAGGTCGTTTTCGTTTGTGATCACTCGCTGGCGCTTCGGGTTAGTAGCGGAAGTGAAATGGCGCAGTCCGAATGGTCTACTGCAGTGGAGAGATTCCGTGAGAGTTTTGATATTGGTTACCGCTGCGCTCCTTTGTACTCCGTTGTCTGGACAGGACACTGCGCCTGCACCGACTGAGTTTCAGTATCCGCTGGCCGTCATTGCGGGACCGGACGGAGTTGTCTTTGTCGCTGACCGGACGCTGCCAGGAATCTGGAAAGTTGAGAACGGACAGAAATCGCTGTTCTTCCATGCCTCAAAGAAATTCCGTACGCCGCTGAACGCCGTCCGGTGCCTTGCAATCGATCATCAGGGAAAACTCCTGGCCGGCGATTCGGCGACGCGCGAGGTTTATCGTTTTGACGATGCCGGGCAACCGCAGCCTCTGACGAAAGGCTGGATCGGAATCCCGATGGCAATGGCCGTCGCTCCGGACGGTACGATCTACACGGCGGATCTGGAACTGCATCGGATCTGGAAAATGCCGGCTGAGGGCTCAGCGGAACCGATCGAGTTTGCCGTCATCAATTCTCCACGAGGACTGACTCTGGATGCCGATGGCAATCTGTGGGTGTTGTCCACATCCAGCAAAGACGGACAGATTCAGAAAGTATCGCCGGACGGAAAGATTGAGAGCCTGATCAAAGATCATCCCTTCAATCTG
Organism: Planctomycetota bacterium; assembly: GCA_031403975.1. Classification (GTDB taxonomy): domain Bacteria; phylum Planctomycetota; class Planctomycetia; order Planctomycetales; family Planctomycetaceae; genus SXXK01. The sequence goes on along the minus strand of JANNGQ010001062.1, from coordinate 7,358 downwards.
CCACACAATATTGTCCGGCTTGATGACGGTACGATGTTCGTCACGGACAACTATGAGCACAGCGTGTGGAAAGTCTCCGCTGACGGCAAGCCGGAGAAATTCGTGAGTGGTGCCCCGCTGGACCGCCCCGTCGGACTCTGCCGCAGCGGCGAGAATCTGCTGGTGGCTGATCCTCACATCAGAACAGTTTTCTCGCTGGCACCGGATAAGACGCTGACAGTGCTGGTCAGTTCGCCGGTCGATCCGCCTCCGGCAGTGACTCCGGCACCTGCAGCAGCCCCTGCGGTGGCACCGTCCCCGACGAAGTGACATCACTTGCCGTAATCCGGAGACTCCTTTGTCGCCCGAGCTTAAGAACAAACTGACGCCAGTCATTGGCAGCATTCCCAGCGGTGTATTTATTCTCGTCGCCGGAGACGATCATGGCCGCCGGACGGGGCTTCTGGCAAGCTGGATTCAGCAGGCGTCCTTTGATCCGCCTCAGGTCACTTTGGCGGTCAATAAGAGCCGCTATCTGGCCGACTGGCTGAAGATCGGCACCGCAGTGACTCTGAACCAGATTGCGAAGGGCGAGAATTCTCTCTTTCGGCACTTCGGAAAGGGCTTTGAGCCCGATGCAGACGCATTTGTCGGAGTGGAATTGACTGAAGGCACCTGCGGACTTCCGCTGTTGAAAGGATCGATGGCATCAATGGAGGGCACTGTCGCCAATCAGATGGAATCAGGCGATCATCGAATTTTTCTGGTCACTCTCACGAATGCCGTATCCCACTGTGAACCGGGTGAATGTGAGCCCTTTGTCCATCTCCGCAAGAACGGCTTCAACTATTGAATCGGTGTTGATTTGTAGCCGAATTCGTGAGAATTCGGGGGAGACCGGGTGTCTCCGAAGTCTCACGACTCCGGCTACAGACGCATTCCCCTGACTTTCATTGCTCAAAATCGTTCATGGCGTTGCCCCATCCGGCATCAACGGCCGGATGCACGGTTTCTTGCGAGCGGCAGCAGTGCTTGTGCAAGCAGGAAAATCACGAGGGGTGTGATCCACAGTGCGCGGCCCAGATGCAGCATCCAGTCCGGAAGGTCGGTCAGTTGAGCAGCGATGAGATACGCCACCATGCCGAGCATCATGAACGTCAGAACTCCGCATCCGATCGCTGTCATCTGACTCTTGAAAAGGCCTCGTTCGCTGCCAGTGTCGAAATGCACATCAACGGTCCGGCGTCGGCGCAGTGACTTATCAACGGCAGCGGCGAGTTCGAGTGTCGTGGAGTACGACTCCATCCACCTGGTACAGAGTTCGCGTGAACTGCAAAGTACGGCAATCCTTGGAAGAAATCCCGGATGTCGCTCCAGTCGGAATTCCTGGATTGATCCGTCGATCGCTGTCATCCTCATCGTGACATCGGCAGCTGACGCAACAGACGACGGGCGAATCGTCAGTGTGGCCGGGGGCAATGGTCGTTCCGAGGCCGGCTGTGAGTTCAGCGTGATCAGCCGGACCAGAAGGCTTCCATCCGGAGCCAGCGAATCGAGAGCCGTCACTTGTGAATACCTGAGCCCGATGGCCCCAAGGACGTCAAGTCCCTGTTCCACGGTCGCTCTCAGGTGTTGCGCCACTTGCGCGGCGGATCCCGCGAGACGTTGATCGGTCCCCTGCCCGGCCCTTTCCGGCAATGGTATGTCCATCGAAAGCTGCGATGCACGTGACGCATCGACAGACAGTTCGTGGCGGTCCCGCGGGAGATCAGCCAGTGCCGTTCTTCCGGTCAGCGGTATTACCGAGCACCGCGATTCATCCAGAATCAGATGCAATTCAAATGAAAACGCCGGCGAACTCTGCGACGGCGGTATCACGACAACGTGCCTGTCGGCCTGTGCGGCCGCTCGAGCCAACTTGAGAGTTTCGTCAGGATCACTGACGGCCAGCACGGCCACATCAACACCGGCTGCCAGCAGTGCGTCTTCTGCCGACGCTTCCAGGCGCAACGGAATCTGAGCGTTGGAGATCGCTTCACCGAGAGACCCGGACACCGCACAGGCAGTCAGAGAGTGCTCCCGGGACTCCGAGAGTTCTCTGAACAGTCCGAAGGCTGCAGTACTGCTTCCGATAATGGTGAAATTCATGAGACGTGACGCCTGAAACAGGCGACAAGAAAAAGTTTCCGGCGAGCAGCCTCTCTCAATTGAGAGCCTCGCGTCAATTCACTGTGCCCGCCCTCAGGAAAGCGCGGCCATGACCGTTTCGTTCCGACTCGCGGGCGAAGTGCGCGAACTGCGGTCCGCCGGAATCAGAACGCGAAGTTTAGGCGGAAGTCAACACCGGGCGAGTCAACTGCTTCAATTCCGGATGCGTTCTCATTCCCGGATTTGCCGTAACAGTTGGGAATTCACGATCCGGTAATTACCATCCGGATCTGACGGCGGTGGCTCAAGGGCACTCACTTTGTCGTCGATCAACACTAACCCGAAGCGTCAGCGAGGTGGATTTCACGTCGCGCGAACACACATCAAAGGCCCTCGCTGACGCTGCGGGTTACAAAGTGAGTGCGATTGGGCGTTGGTTGCCGACTCGCAGCGGGACTGGAGCTTTCCCGTTCTCGTCATTGATTTCAATTCACTCCAACTATTCTTTGACCTTCGGCATTCGCAACATGAGCTCCCCTTCACCACTGGTCGGCGTCATCATGGGAAGCCGTTCTGACTGGGACACGATGATGGCTGCCGCTGAGATTCTGCAGCAGTTTGATGTTCCGTTTGAATGTAAAGTCGTTTCAGCCCACAGGACTCCGGCCTGGATGTGCGAGTACGCGACAGAAGCAGAAGTCCGGGGGCTGAAAATCATTATCGCCGGTGCTGGCGGCGCGGCTCATCTGCCAGGCATGATTGCCGCTCAGACGATACTGCCGGTCCTGGGTGTTCCCGTGCAGAGCAAAGCGTTGAGTGGTCTGGATTCTCTGCTTTCCATCGTTCAGATGCCCGGAGGAGTTCCAGTGGGAACTCTCGCGATTGGTATCGCGGGGGCACGCAACGCCGGACTGCTGGCCGTGCGGATACTGGCGGTCCACGATAAGCACCTTGGCGAACAGCTCCACAAGTTTCAGCAGCAGCAGACAGAGACAATCCTCAGAAACTGCGAACTCGCGCTTCCGTGAACTTCGGTCGAAGTACCGCAACTCCATGCCTCGACGGCCCCGTTCGCATCGTCTCCGTTCCGAGCCGACAAACCATTCCGAGTATCTCGCAGCCCCTGGTCCAGCCATGCTCACGCTTCCGCGCGTACTTTCACCCGGTGCGACTCTGGGAATACTTGGAGGCGGCCAGCTGGGCCGCATGTTTGCACTGGCCGCGCGACAATGCGGATACCGCATTGTTGTTTACGGCGATCCTGATGACTCGCCGGCCGGTCAGGTCAGTGACCAGTCCTTTGATGCATCCTTCACCGATCATGATTCACTGCGGGCCTTCGCGAAGACGGTGGATGTCGTCACGTTTGAACAGGAAAATATCCCTGTCGCGACTGTTGTAACGCTTCAGGAACTTGTGCCCGTGTTCCCCGGTCCGGAACTGCTTCAGGCATCTCAGCATCGACTGCTGGAAAAACGTTCGCTGCGAAGCCTCGGAATCCCGACGGCTGACTTTGCCCCCGTCACGTCTGCCGACGAGCTCTCTGGTGCGGTGATTGCATTCGGGGGCGATGCGATTCTCAAGACGGTGACCCTGGGATATGACGGCAAAGGCCAGGCGCGAATCCACTCTGCGTGCGATTTCGAGGGCATCTGGAGTCAGTTTCGTGTTGACGAGGCCATCGTGGAGAAGGTTGTCGATTTCGCATTTGAACTATCGATCGTGGCTTCACGCTTTGCGGACGGCAGTTGTGCGTTTTTTGCACCTGTGCTGAATCATCACGTCAATCACATTCTGGATGTGTCGGTCAGCCCGTCGTCGCTGGTCACCTCCCGGCAGATACAGTCTGCAGAAGCGATTGCTCGTGCAATTCTGGAACATTTCAGCGTCATCGGCGTCTTGTGTGTGGAGTTCTTTGCCACTTCCGACGGAAAGCTGCTCGTCAATGAAATCGCTCCGCGGCCGCACAACAGCGGACATCTGACAATCAACGCCTGCCGCAGCAGTCAGTTTGAACAGCAGCTGCGGGCCATCTGCGGAATGTCGTCCGGTGATGTCAGCGTTCAGAGGCCGGCAGCGATGATCAATCTTCTGGGTGATCATCTGCTGCACACCACGCCGGATTGCTGGCGGTCGGTGTTCGATATGCCTGACGTCCACGTCCATATATACGGGAAAACCGAAGCCCGCATCGGTCGCAAAATGGGACACATCACGGCCACCGCCGCGACCGCCGCCGATGCAGAATCCCTCGCCCGATCCGCACGCGACCGCCTGACGACCGAGACCGCGCGACGACACACGGTATAGCTGAATCCCTGGGAATTCAGCCGCACCAGGGGACTGTCGGGTGAGTCGCGATTCCTTGTGGGGCAGGCTTCCAGCCTGCCTGGACTTGCAAAAAACGTCTGTGCTTTTGAATCAACGAGGCTGGCTGGAAGCCTGCCCCACGATAAATCCGACAGTCCCCCAGCCAGCCAGCCAGCCAGCCAGCCAGCCTGAATTCCTTCAAATTCCACTGCGACGAGTCGGAACGTGCGCTGTCGTGATAGTTCACTTCATCGGCTGCTGCTACTCTTCCGGCATCCTTGTCCGATCTCGATGGAGCCTCCTCATGCCCGCGCCGTCCAGACGTGTCTTTCTGCAGTCCACTGCCCTGGCCGGCGTCGCCGTGTTTGGCACGACGCATCAGCCTCAACTCCACGCAGTGTCTCGGTCGACAGAATCCGCGATGAAGTTTGGACTTGTCACCTACCTTTGGGGGCAGGACATGGATCTGCCAACCGTGATTTCTGCCTGTGAACAATCCGGACTCGCCGGCGTTGAGCTGCGGACGGAACATAAGCACGCTGTTGAGCCGAGTTTATCGAAATCCGAACGAGACGACATTCGCAGACGGTTCGAAGACAGTCCGGTTGAACTTGTCGGATACGGATCGAACGCACAGTTTCATGAATCCGATCCCGAAAAAGTCAAAGCCAACATTGAACTCGCAAAGCGATATGTGCAGCTCATGCATGATTGCGGAGGTAGTGGAGTCAAAGTTAAGCCGAACGGGTTCGTTTCCGGTGTGCCCCGTCAAAAGACCATCGAGCAGATCGGCAAGGCTCTTAACGAAGTCGCAGAATATGGTCAACAGTACGGCCAGCAGATTCGAGTGGAGGTTCATGGTCAGGAGACGAGCGAACTCCCTGTCATGAAAGCCATCTTCGATGTGGCCGATCATCCCAATGTCGCAGTCTGCTGGAATTCAAACGCCACTGACCTCCACGGCGAAGGACTCGAACACAACTTCAATCTCGTCAAGGACCGCTTTGGCAGGACCGTTCATGTTCATGAACTGACAATCGGACAGTATCCCTGGGAAGTCCTGTTCCGCCTCTTGCACTCGATGCAATACGACGGCTGGATTCTGCTGGAAGCCAGCAGCAATCCCGCCGACAAAGTCGCCGCGATGATCGAGCAGCGGCTGAAGTTCGACAAACTGATTGTCGCGACCGCAGCGCCATAAGCACTTGGCCCGTGAAGCGGGTTCCGGATAGGCACCAGGACTCCAAATGAGCACACCGATGATGTGGCAACGATTTCAGACATACTTGTGTAAGATTCCTGCGATCGGGCTGTCACTGGACATCAGCCGATTGCAGTTCGACGAGAGCTTTCTCGACCGGATGAGTGCGCCAATGCAGCGGGCGTTCGAGTCCATGGACGCGCTGGAGCGGGGCACGATCGCCAATCCGGACGAAAACCGCATGGTCGGTCATTACTGGCTCCGCGCTCCCGACCTGGCCCCGACGCAGGAAATCGCCGACGAGATCCGCCAGGCCGTAGCCGATGTCAAGGCCTTTGCTTCCGCTGTGCATGACGGCTCCATACGACCGACGACGACCCCGCGATTCCAACGTGTCCTGTCCGTCGGCATCGGTGGCTCGGCTCTCGGTCCGATGTTCGTCGCCGACGCTCTCGCCAATCCCGCCACCGACAGGATGAAAGTTGACTTCATTGATAACACCGACCCGGACGGAATCGCGCGCACTCTCGCCAGGTTGGCGGGGAAGCTTTGTGAAACGCTCTGCATCGTTACCTCCAAGAGCGGCGGCACGCCTGAGACGCGCAACGGCATGTTGCTGGTGGCCGACGCCTATCGCCGGGAGGGCCTTGAGTTCTCCAGGCACGCCGCAGCAATCACCATGGCCGGCTCGAAGATGGACCGGACCGCGGTGACACAGTCCTGGCTGGTCCGCTTTCCAATGTTCGACTGGATCGGCGGCCGGACGAGTGTGCTGTCGGCCGTCGGCCTGCTGCCTGCAGCACTGCAAGGCCTGGACATCGACGGCCTGCTCGCTGGCGCGGCCGCCTGCGACGAAGTCACCCGGCAGCACGACCCGCGGGGCAACCCCGCCGCACTGATGGCACTGATGTGGTATCACGCCACAGGCGGCAAGGGTCAGAAGGACATGGTGGTCCTTCCTTACAAGGATCGGTTATTGCTCTTCAGCCGCTACCTGCAGCAGCTCGTTATGGAGTCGCTCGGCAAGCAACTCGACTTGCAGGGTCGCCGCGTCGATCAAGGCCTGGCGGTCTATGGCAACAAGGGTTCCACCGACCAGCATGCGTACGTCCAGCAGCTCCGCGAGGGAGTCCACAACTTCTTTTCCGTCTTCATCCGCGTTCTGGAGTCGGGTGGCTCTGCTCAGGAAGTCGACCCCGGCGTCACAGCCGGCGACTACCTGCATGGCTTCCTGCTGGGAACGCGCGCGGCCCTGTTCGAGAACAACCGTGAGTCGATGACCATCTCGGTCCCGCGCGTCGATGCCCCGGTGGTGGGCGGGCTGATCGCACTTTTCGAGCGTGCCGTGGGACTCTACGCCAGCCTCGTCGGGGTCAACGCCTACCACCAGCCTGGAGTCGAGGCCGGAAAGAAAGCGGCGGAGTCCATTCTGGCCCTCCAGGCAAAGGTGTTCAAGGCTCTGTCGGCAGCACCGCAGACAGCCGAGCAGCTCGCGATTGAGGTGGGTGCCCCGGATACGGCAGAAACCGTGTATCTGCTCCTGGAGCACCTCGCGGCCAACGGCCGGGCGCGAATGGCCGGCCCCAGTGACCCCGGCCAGTCAACTTTTGTCCGGATGTAAGTGGTTCCCGAGGCGACTCTCAACGCAATTCTGTTGGACTGATCGGATGCTGACTTTTACCGGCTCGCCCAGGAAACTCTGCGACGGGATCTCTCGCCG
>JANNGQ010001061.1:0-7598 GCA_031403975.1 Planctomycetota bacterium | reverse complement strand
CGACAAAGGGGCCGGGAAATCCGAGTGTTTTCTCGGCATTTCCGACCCCTTCCGATCACTGCTCACTCAAAGGATAACCCGACCAGGGCTCGAACCTGGAACGACAGAACCAAAATCTGTTGTGTTACCATTACACCATCGGGTTGCCTGAGTCAGTCGTTGCGCAGGCGGATGCCGACTTCGCCCAGTTTCTGGCGGATTTCGTTGAGTGAAGTCACGCCGAAATTGCGGCTGGAGAGCAGTTAGTCGGGAGTTCGCTGCACCAGTTGTCCGATTGTCTGAATGTTCAGCCGGCTCATGCACTTGCGGGAGCGTACAGACAGATTCAGATCGACGACCAGTTTGTTCATCATGGCCTGCTCTTCCGGCGAGAGGCTCTGATCGATCACATGGTCGCGGGAGTGGATCTTGTGCAGATTCTGTCCGATGCGGAGACTGTGTGCCGCCAGCAGTTCGCGGATTTCCATCAGTGATGTTTCGCCGAAATTCTTTCCCGCCAGCAGTTCCTGCTCGCTGACTTCCGTCAGATCACCCAGCGAATTGATGTTCATCGCCTGCAGGCAATTACGGCTGCGGACCGACAATTCGAAGTCAGTGACCGGTCGCCCCAGCAGCTGCTTCATGCGGGCTTCCGTGCGGGCCTGATCTTCGTCGTAATACATGCCCTGAGTCGCATCGATATCGCGCAGATAGAGCTGAGCGAACTCGTTGTTCGGATCGTACTCACGGATGCGGCGGAAGCAGAAAGCCGCCGCCTGATAGTTCTCGCGGTCTTCGTACAATAACCCGAGGTTCAGCATCGCTCCCACAAAAAACGGCGGCTTGGAAAGTGATCGCTCATACAGACGGACGGCTTCTTCGTCATTGCCTCGCAGGGAGTTCTCAGCGGCCAGCCAGAACAGTGCCCGTGAATGATGCGGGTCCATGTCAACCGCACGTTCGAAGTATTCGACCGCCGTCAGTGCATCACCGCGATCGGCCCAGATGCAACCCATCTGAAACGAGTATTCAGCACGGCTGGCGGCCGACGAGGCCACGCTGCGGAGCAGTTTCTCGGCATCGTCGACCCGACCCGCGGCGCGGATCGCCCCGGCGCGGCGGAGCGCACAACCGACCGGATCGAAACCCGCTTTGCCTGCCAGTTCAAAACGAATGGCCGCTTCTTCATGCCGAATGAGCGAGGTCAGACACTGGCCGTGAATGAACAGAGCGACACCGTCTCGCGTGACACCCGACAGAAACTTGTCTGCCTGATGCTGCCGGGCCAGCAGATACGAGCCGACACCGGCACGCGCCAGGACGCCTTCAGATTTTTCACCCGTCTCGACTCGACGGCCAAGATCCCCGACAAGCTGCCTAACATCGGTCAGCTGTGATCCGCAGACGGCATTCTCCAGCTGCGTGAGATTGTCCTGAGACAGCGGGTTTTCAGATTCAAGGATGTCTTTGATGTTGAGCATAGTCGCTGTTGGCACTTCGTTCGATTCCTGTCAATCCGGGAGGGAGTTGCCGGCAAACGCGCAGCATGCCGACAAGACCAAAGAGCAGAACTGTGCCGGATGCGGCGATCGCTTCAGCACAGCACATAGACACGGGCTGGCGGAGGCGAAACCCGTCCGGGGTCGTTTTTCGAAACCGGGAAGTTTAGCGTCTCGTCTGACTTGACACAAATCAGAGCGGTGAATCCCCGGAATTCCCGGGATTTTGTGGGCAAGACTCGCCATTTTGCAGCGTACGCAAGCAGGTGAGCCGTTAGAGCATTGTCAGGCCCGGAGGGCCGACGCACCCCATCCCGGTGGCGTAGCCCAATGGCACTCACTTTACCAACCCGCTGCGTCAGCGAGGGCTTTCGTTATGATTTCACGCGACTTGAATTGCACCTCGCTGACGCTTCGGGTTGGTATGAAATGCGCAACTTCAAAAAGTGCAAGCGAAGGAGCTGAATGTCTGTCTTCGCTGGCGCTTCAGGCTTCAATGACTCCGTGTCAACAGCGAGAGTCGAGCAGCGATCCCTTGTGGGGTACGACCTGAAGCATTGAGCAGGTTGCTCATTCTATCAGGGCCGCTTCGCTTCCGGTTTGCCCATCGCTTCGACGATGAAGTTAAACATCGTTGTATTGTAATGAGCCCCATGGATGGCGTGGCGGGATGTCGGGTAAAACATAACCTCAAACTGCTTACCCGCCTCCTGCAGCGCGCGCATCAGCTGGATCGTGTTCTCCGGGTGCACATTGTCATCCTTCAGGCCATGCAGGAGCAGCAATCGGCCGTGCAGCTTCGACGCAGCGGCCACCACGGATGATGACTGATAGCCTGCCTGGTTGTCCTGCGGAGTCGACATGAAACGTTCCGTGTAGATCGTGTCGTAGTGGGACCAGTCCGTCACGGACGCTCCCGCGATTCCGGCGCACAGTCGGTCAGTGTGAGTCATCGCATAAGAAGTGAAATAGCCTCCGTAGCTGTGTCCGCTCTGACCGATGCGCGCCATGTCGGCCCAGCCTTGCCGTTCCAGCCAGTCGCAGACCGAGATCAGATCCTTCGTCTCCTCAGTGCCAAGCTGGCGGTAGGCCAGCCAGGCACTCTTCGCACCGCAACCGCTGGCGGAGCGGGGATCGTAGTAAATGACGACGATTCCAAGATTCGCCAGCAGATGATCGCCGAGCCGACTGTTCCAGGCATCCTTCACACTCGGGGAATGCGGGCCTCCATACGTCTTCAGCCAGACGGGATACTTCAGATCCGGATCAAAGTCCGGCGGCAGGATGAAAATCGCGGCGGTCGATGATCCGTCAGCCATCGGCACGTCACGGAGTTCAACCTTTCCGAAACGATACTTGTCCGAGGGAATGGCTGTCGGTTCCTCAATGACACGAAGCTCCGCTCCTGTCGAATCGCGCAGGGAGATCTTTGTCGGCAGATTGAGACCGCTGAAGGAATCGACGAAAAAACTGCCCTGACGACTGACGGTTGCCGTGTGATGTCCCACTTCGGGCGAGAGTCGCACGACGGCAGCCGAGGAATCCTTTAAAGAAATGCGGTAGACGTTTTCCGCAATATGTGAGTCTTTCGTACCGGAGACGACGGCATAGGATTCATCGCTGCTGACGGCATGCAGAGTACGGACTTCCCAGTCACCGACGGTCACAGGCGTGATCACCCGGCCGTCAGACGAAACCCGATACAGATGACGCCAGCCGGAACGTTCACTGAAAAACAGGAAACTGCCGTCCTTGAGAAACGTCACGTCGAGAGGATTGTCGACCCAGGCTGGTGTCTGGTCGCGAAACAGCACTCGACTTCTGCCATCCGCGACCGTTGCCGTCAGTACGTCGAGCCAGGACTGAATCCGATTCTGAGCGTACCAATACACCGCGGAACTGTCCGGCAGCCAGTTGAAGTGGACCAGGATGAAATCATCATCCGGGTAGGGAGAAGATTCGATCCAGGTCGTCGGGCCGCCGGCAGCAGGCACGACACCCAGTCGCACGATCGGATTGGTTTCACCGGCCTTCGGGTAATGCTCGGTCTCCAGAGACTGCTGCAGAGTTGAGTGATCGCCGACCTGAAATGTGGGTACGTTGGTGTCATTGAACTGCTGATAGGCCAGCAGGCGTCCGTCGGGGCTCCAGCGAAATGCCTGCCAGTTGCGGTTGTAGACTTCTTCATAGTAGACCCAATCCGCTTTGCCGTTACGGATATGCGGCCCGGCATCGTGAGTCAGCCGGCGAAGCTGACCGGAGTCGAAATCCGCAACCCACAGTTCATTATCGCGGACAAACGCCAGTCCCGATCCGGTTGGGCTGAGCGATGCCAGTTCCAGATCGCCGGAAACACCTTCAATAATTGCCGGGGCTGTTCCTTCGAGTGTGATGCGGATCAGCCGTTCCTTCTGCCGAAAGACGACGATCCGCTCGGCCGGAAGCGATTCTGTCCAGCCTCCGCCTGCCATGCGATCCGCATCCGCGGCGTCAACGCCGTCGATCATCCGAAGTGCGGCAGCGAGCGCGGTCCTGTCGTACCACGGTGCTGACTCACCCGACCTGGCGTGGACTTTCTGCCAGCCCGCGGATTCTCGGCGGATGTAATGTTCGTCGTCGATCCACGTGATGCGAATCGGTGAGAAGCCGCCGATCGTAATCCTTTTCGCGCCATAAACATGATCAAACGTAATGGGCTCGCGCGAGTCCGCGGTGCCGGCAGAAGGTGGCTGCTTCGCGGGTTCCTCTGCGGCGGCCGGGACGGATGCCATGACGGCAAGAATCGTTGCCAGTTCACACAGCAGAAATGATCGGTCATTTCCCGGCGTTGATTGCATGCTGATTACCAGGCAGAGGTCGTCTTCGCAGGACTACGCACCGTGGTTGTGGCGTCTCGCCTCAGGAGCTGACGCAGGACTACGTCAGTCAGGATTCCGAACTGGCGCGGGATGCGTCAGCCACGTTTCAGCCCCTACTTCAGGTTGTAGACCAGCAGCTTGTCCATGTCTCGCAGATACAGTTTTCCGTCTGCGATGACCGGGTGAGACCATGCCGCACTACCGCTGCGCTCAGGCTGTTCGAAGCGCCCGAGTTCCCGGTATTCTTTCGTGTCGGCAGCCAGCAGCACGACCGGTCCCTGTTCGTTGCGAAAGACAATCTTTCCGTCCGCATAAACCACTGAGCCCTTCATGCCGTGTTCGCGCCAGGTCGGCTTGCCGGTCTTCAGTTCCAAACAGGACAGCATGTCGCCGTTCGATCCGAAGACATGACCGTCGAGCAAGACCATGCCTCCGTGGTGGTTCTTCATGTCCTTCGTGGAGTAGACCTGTTTCGCGGCCACTTTGTTTCCCTGAGCCTTCAGTTCGACCAGTTCCGCGCCCTGGCCGTAGTCGGATGAACTGAACACAAAGTTATCGACAATCAGGGGCGTCGCGCAGTTGGCCGTTCCGTTCGACGACGCATTCTGTCCCCACAGCGGTTCACCGTCTTTCGCGCTGACGCCGCAGATGCCTTTCGAAGTGAAGATCACATATTGCTTCACTTTGCCGATCTTCGCGACGACAGGCGATGCATACGAAGCCTGGGGCTGCTCGGGGACTTTGCTCTTCCAGATGACTTTGCCGGTTTTCGCATCGAGAGCGACAACTGTTGCATCCCTGCCGCCGGGCGAGCAGATGACTTTGCCGTCGTCGATGAGCACCGACTCGCTGATGCCCCAACTGATGTTTCCGCCGCCGTATTCCGTAAGGATGTTCTGATGCCATACGACATCACCGGTGTTCGCGCTGATGCAGGTCAGGTCACCGTTGCCGCCCAGAGAGTACACCATTCCGTCGACGATTGTCGGCGTTCCCCGCGGCCCGTTCCCTGTGCCGTCGTGGTACGCATCGCCGCTGCGGGCCCTCCAGACGATCTCGCCCGTCTTGCGGTTCATCGCAGTCACATACTCGGCTCCGTCGACGTTACCCATCGTGTACATGAGTTCGCCGACCAGTGAAACGGACGAATATCCTTCACCAATCCCGGTAATTGTCTGTAGAAGTTCCGGACCTCCCTGAGGCCATTCGCCGGCCAGACCTGTCTCCGTACTGAGGTTGTCCCGATTGGGGCCGCGAAACTGATTCCAGTCACTTGCCGCATCACCTGCGACACCAACACCCGCGACAGCTGCAATCAGCACGACCGCAGATACAGAACTCAACACACGGCGATTCATGGCAGAGCCTTAATCGGAGTCTCACAAAAGATTCGAACGGGCTCGGGATTGTAGCAGCCTGACAGTGGACGCTGTCCAGACGGATTACTGACGCAGATGCTCCGTTGTCCGCGATTTCAGATTTGAGATTCGAGATCAACCCGTTACTTTGCTCGCCGTTGATCCATCTCCGTTTTCGACGCAAGACCGTTTTCCGGAATCATGCCCTGTGACACCTGTTGATCTTCGCAGCGATACGGTGACTCGGCCCTCTCAGGCCATGCGGCAGGCCATGGCTGATGCCGAAGTCGGCGATGACCTGATGCACGAAGATCCGACCGTCAACGGCCTGGAAGCGATGATGGCAGAAATGTTCGGGCATGAGGCCGCGATCTTCGCGTGTTCGGGAACACAGAGCAATCAGATGGGTGTACGAGTCCACTGTGTCCCTGGTGACGAACTGCTGATCAACGAGACCGGACACATTGCCAACTTCGAAGTCGGAGCACCGGCGGCTCTGAGCGGCGTGACCGTCCGCACGATTGTCGCGGACGACGGCAAGCTGGATGTCAGCGATCTCGAAGGCCGGGTCCGCGTCACGGATCAGCATTATTCGAGAACCCGACTGCTGTGCCTCGAAAACACCACAAACATCGGCGGCGGGCGAGTCTATTCTATGGAACATCTGCGGCGCGTCTGCGACTGGGGCCTGAGCAATGGCCTGAAACGGCATCTGGACGGAGCGAGACTCTTCAACGCGATCGTCGCCGGAGGATACTCAACAAGGGACATCGGCACATGCTTCGATACCATCTCGATCTGTTTCTCGAAGGGACTCGGCTGTCCGATGGGTTCGATGCTGATCGGAAACAAAGATGACATCGTCCGTGCGCGGCGAATCCGTAAGCTCTTTGGCGGATCACTGCGTCAGGCCGGTATTGTGGCGGCCGCGGCGGTGTATGCGATGAAGCACAATGTCACGCGGCTGCAGGATGATCATGACAGCGCAAAGCAGTTGGCCCACGGTCTGCATTCTATTGACGGCGTCAGTGTGGATCTTGAAGCCGTGGAGTCCAACCTGGTGTTTTTCCGTCTCGAAGCGCAGCTCGGCACGGCCGTACAATTTGCCGCTGCCTTACGCGAGCAGGGAATCCTGATCTTGCCCATGGGCGGGCAGCGAGTTCGCGCTGTGACTCATCTGGATGTGAGTGCCGATGACATCGTGCGGACTCTGAGCGCGGTCCGGAGTTGCGTCGGGACCGGTTTCCGGGACCAGGCCACAGTCGGGACAGGGCCCTACGCGAAATGACGAGGTCGCGAAGCTGTAGCTGAAGTCGTGAGACTTCCGACCGGTACTCTCTCAAGTTCTGATATGCTCATACTGCCGGAACTCTCACGAATTCCGCTACTCCCTTTCGGGCACCGTTTTGATGCCCGAACCTATTTCCGAGGCCGCCGGCTTCAACGCTGTGCAAAAGAATTCTGGTCGATAAAGCCCGATATTCCCGTCACTGACAATCTGTCGTGATCGGTCCAGCCTTCCGCGGGCTGCGTCGCAACCTTCGCGAGCAAGACTTCCGCGTTGGCTCCCGCGCGAAATGCGAGCACGCAGACTATTGCGTACCACACGCCCGACGCAATGCCCATGGACAACGCGGCTCGAACCGCTCCGATGTGCATGGCGCCGGCGATGGGCGGAACGATGGCGCGCACGCCGGGGAGAAACCGGCTGACGACGAGTCCCGGAATTCCGTACCGCGCATATTGCTTCTCGAATTTCTCGGCGCCGCCGTGTTTGAAGGCGGGGATTTTCTTCTGAAGCCAAGGCATGCCAAATCGATGGCCGACGTAGTACATCATCATGGCACCGCCCACGTTGCCGATCATGGTGGCCAACCACACACCAAACGCGCTGCTGTCTCCGC
>JANNGQ010001060.1:0-6890 GCA_031403975.1 Planctomycetota bacterium | reverse complement strand
CGTTCAACCAGTTCCGGGTCGAACTGCGTTCCCGCACATGACCGCAGCTCTTCAAACGCTTCCGACCGCGACTTGCGGCGGCGGTAGACTGCATCCGAGGTCATCGAATCGTAGGCGTCGGCAATCGCCAGCACTCGGGCGCTGACACTCGGACGTACGCCCGGACTCAGTTGTGTGCCTTTGCTGAGATCGAACCAGACTGAGTAAAGCGACACGATTTCTGTCAGAACTTCTGAGCCGAACGACGCTTTCACCAGCTGCACACTGACGGACCGATGCCTGCGCATGATCATCCATTCGGCATCGGTCAGACTTCCGGATTTCTGCAGGATGGCATCCGGTACCCCGAACTTGCCTATGTCATGCATCAGGGCGGCAATCTCGAGTGTATAACAATCACGCATCGACAGCAGGCCCTCTGCCGTGGCGACGCACAGGTCGGCAACTCGGCGGCTATGAGCAGCTGTCGGCTGATCGCGGAACGACATCGCGGTTGAGAGTGCTGCGACAGCCTGAAACGGAATCGGCGCGTCGCCAGGCGCTCGAGGTGCTCTCCTTGCGGTCGGAGTGGTTTCGCCCAGCTGCGCGATCTGCTTCTGAGCCTTATCGAAACGCACCACCTGATTTCGGCCGATTCGTTTTGCGACGTACAGGCATTTATCCGCCTGATCCAGCAATTCCTGCGGTGATTCAGCTTTCTGGCAAATGCACGACACACCCAGACTCGCCGTGACTTTCAGATCTCCGGCCTGCAGCGTCTTGATTGCTAATCGGATTCGTTCCGCACGCAACTCGGCATCATCCAGACTCGTCTCCGGCATCAGGACAGCAAACTCTTCACCTCCGTAACGGCAGACGATGTCGTCAACGGCAGCGGTCTGCATGATCACAGCGGCGACCTTACGGAGAACTTCATCTCCTTTTGAGTGGCCGTAACTGTCATTGACGGATTTGAAATGGTCGATGTCCACCATAACGGCGGAGAGGTCATTTGTCTTCGGTCCGGTGATGGCCCAGGAGGATTCAAAGATCTTGAAGAAACTGCGCCGATTGACACAGCCAGTCAGCGCGTCGCGCGTCGCCAACCATTCCAGCTCGCGGTTTTGCTGTCTGATTTCTTCACTGGACTCCTTGAGTGTTGTGAGCGCATCACGAAGTTCTTTTTGTTTGCGATCCAGTTCCGTAACATCTTCGAAACTCACAACAACTCCGCGGCAGCGATTCTTTTCATCGTGAATCGCAACTGTGCTGACAGAGAAAGTGCGTTCATTGGCCACCTGGCCGAATTTCATCAGCGTACCGCGGCTGGTCTCCCCAGTGCGGATCGTGATGCTCCAGGGGAGCGGTGCCTGGCTCGACTCATCCCGAAGCCGGAAGCCGGCGTCGCCCGCGAGCCGACCGATCAGGCTTTCGACCGACAGCGATGTGTACTGTGAGAAGGCACTGTTGGCGAGCACAATCCGCTGGTCGTTGTCGAGCACCAGCAGACCTTCTGCAAGGACGTCCAGCGCTTCACGGACTCGCGGCGGAATTACCTGCGACGGATTCAGGTGCAGCAGAACTCTGCGGAGATAGACGGAGAATACGAGAAACAGTCCGCCGCCGATGAAAATCGACAGCGAAAACTCCGGGCGCATGAGATGGCCCAGCGGTCCCGCTGAGACTTCTTCAAATCGGACTTCCAGCTGTCCCCAGAGTTTGTCCGCGGCATGAATCGGGACGATGAACTCGCGAGACGTCGCTGGTTCATCGCCCTGCGTCTCCCAGAGTCCCGCGTGGTCGCCGGACGAAAACAGCAGTTTGCCGTCTTCCGTCCGGACGGCGATGGACTCCACTTCCGGATTTCGTAGTCGGATCGAGTCAAAAGTTTCCAGAATCTGTTCCTGGTTCATCCGGGGAGCCAGCGCCATGAAGCTGACGGCCGCCGCCTCACAGTAGGCCGAACGGTTTCTCTGTGTCGATGTTCCGACGTTCGGGATCAGCCCCAATAACCCGGCCACCAGCAGAGCGCTGACGGTCAGGCTGACGAGGCCGAGGACAATTCGGAGGGTTGACGAGAGATGACGCATAGAAAAGCGGTTTGATCAAAGATCCAGCTGTCATCGATCCGTTGTGCAGTATCCAGAAAACATAGTCCACAGTAGGTCATGTGGTGAAAACGGCACGGCAACCTATGACTTTGTTGTCGAAAAGCACCAGCCACAAGGATTCCGCCGTGTTTATGACGAACGCATCACGGTGTATTCGGTAAAACCCGTCCGCTACAATCCCGTCAATCGGAGTTACTGGATTGGACACAGCAAATGCAACATGTGTCCGGGCGCAGTACCTTCGGCTATCTGCAGATTGTCGTGATCTATGAGTATTGCCAGCGCTCTGTTCCACACGCTGAAAACCGGGGTTTTTCTGCCATCTGCAGCGCGGCGCAGCCGGTGGCGGATGACGGCACGACAGATCATTGCCCGGAGCGACGCTCTGCAGGGGATTTCCGACGAGGAACTGCTGTCGCGGGGGCGAAAGATCCGCTGGGATGCGAGGGCCGGGATATCGCTGCAAAGCCTGCTACCAGAGGCATTTGCACTGATTCGCGAGTCCGCCCGCCGGACGCTGAAAATGCAGCATTTTGAAGTGCAGATCATGGGGGCCATAGCTATGTTCGAGGGCCACATCGCGGAAATGCAGACCGGTGAAGGGAAGACTTTGACAGCGACGATGACCTCGTTCCTCAGAGCCTTGCCGGGGCAAAGCTGCCATGTCGTCACCGTCAACGACTACCTTGCCAAACGCGACGCCGAACAGATGGGGCCGGTACATGTCCGTCTGGGTCTCACCGTCGGTAAGATTCTTGAGAATATGGAAGCCGAAGAACGCCGCACCAACTACGCCTGCGACATCACTTACGGTACCAGCAAAGAAATGGGATTCGACTTCCTGCGTGACCGCCTTCGAAAAGGCGCGATGCATGAAGACGGAGGCCAAAAAGTGCGACGGTTTACGCGGACTCTGCAGGGCAGCGAAGAACCAGTCCAGCGGAACCACTATTTTGCACTGATTGACGAAGCCGACAGCATTCTGATCGACGAAGCCCGGACGCCGCTGATCATCGGTCTGACACAGCCGAACGAACCGTCTACCGTCAATCTCTTCCGCTGGAGCAACCGAGCCACATTCCAGCTCGAACCTAAGCGTGATTATGTTTACGAGCCCGAACGACGATCGGCGTGGCTCACAGATGTCGGGTGCCGCAAGGTGGTGCTGATGTCCAAGCCGTCGCTGCTGAGTTCAATGGATACCGAACGAATCTACTCCCAGGTCGAAAAGGCGCTGACCGCAAAACACGCCTTCGAACGCGACAAGGATTATGTGATCGTCGAAAACAAGGTTGTAATCGTCGACGAAGGCACGGGACGAGTTATGGACGGCCGCAAATGGCAGGACGGTCTGCATCAGGCCATCGAGGCCAAGGAACTTGTCCCGATCACCGCTGCCACGGGCGAAGCCGCGCGGATCACAGTTCAGAGTTTCTTCCGGCAGTATTCTCATCTCGCAGGCATGACAGGCACCGGAGTCCCGGCACGCGCAGAACTCCGCAAAACATACCGCCTGAAGGTGACGCAGATCCCGACGAACAAGAAGTGCATCCGCAAAGCACTTCCACACCGGCTTTTCAAGACTCAGGATGCCAAACGCGATGCAATTGCCATCGAAATTCAGCAACTGATCAAGGCCGGGCGGTCGATTCTGGTGGGAACTCCATCGGTCGAGGCCTCCGAAGCACTCGGGCTGGTGCTGAAGGACAAACGCGTGCCTCACCAGATCCTCAACGCGCGTTATCACGAACAGGAAGCTGAGATCGTGGCTGGTGCCGGCGAACCCGGAAAAGTAACGATCGCCACAAATATGGCCGGTCGCGGGACCGATATCATTCTGGATGACGATGTCCGCAAAGCAGGCGGACTGCACGTCCTTGCGACGGAAATGCACAGTTCGAAACGGATCGATCGTCAGTTAGTCGGGCGTTCGGCGCGTCAGGGCGATCCGGGGTCGTATCAGTTCTTCCTGTCGATGGAAGATGAGCTGTTGCGATGCCGTGAACCGAAAGAGGTTCTTCGCAAGCAGCGTCTTGCGATGTCTGACCGTGACGGCGAACTCGGCGGATCCTGGCTGCGCTATTTTCGGCGAGTTCAGCGTTTCCTGGAAAAGACGCACCGTAAGCAGCGCAAGCATCTGCTGAAACAGGAACGTCTGCGGCTGGATCAATACGAAAATATGGGGCTTGATCCGTATCTGGAACTGACAGAGTCCTAGGTCGGCGGACAATCGACGTGCGGCATTGAACGTCGGACTTTCGTGTCCGACTATGTTCTGACCAACAGGAATGCCGATCCCGCTTTGGTGAGTACAAATCGCACGAACGCCTCACGAGCTGCAGGATAACATGGAGCAGCCCGCACGGTGGCGCGCCCAATCGGGGCGTTTGACGGCGAATTGATCCTGATCCGGCTGTTCGTCATAAGGATGCCGCAGGAGTTCCAGCAGTTCGGCAATCAGGGAATAATCTCCCTGCCCTGCTCTGTCGATTGCGAGCTGAGCCATGTAATTCCGCAGCACATATTTCGGATTATTCGCGTTCATCGTCGGCCGTCTGACTTGATCCGGAATGTTGCACTCGCGGGCTCGTTCGCGGTAACGATGCAGCCAGTCGATGACTTTCGTTTGATGATCCGCCGTGATCTGTTCCGGGCGATACCACGCATCTGTCAGTCGTTCGAGCAGCCTCTGATCACTGTCGGCCGCGGATTCATCGAACGACAGGATCGCCAGACGACGATAGAAAATCGTCATGTCCGTTTCCACGGAGGACATCAATTCCAGCAGATCATCGGTCAATGCACTGTCGGCTTCCGCGTCACTTGTGACCAGCCCGAGCTTGGACAGCAGCATTTTGCGGATCTGACGTGTGAACGTCGACGAGTACAGATCAACCCCGTCCTGCAGCGCCTGAATACTCGGAAACAGTGAGACAACAGCGTTTGCCATCTGAGCCAGGTTCCACAAGGCAACCTGCGGCTGATTGCCGAAGCGATACCTGCGGCCCGATGCGTCGGTCGTATTGGGTGTCCAGTCGGGATCGTAGTTGTCCAGCCAGCCGTACGGGCCGTAGTCGATCGTCTGACCAAGAATCGACATGTTGTCTGTGTTCATGACGCCATGGACAAAGCCGACTCGCATCCAGTGAACGACCATTTCGGCAGTTGTACGGCAGACTTCCGCAAACCACGCTGCATAAGTGTCTTCCGAGGGTTCACCGAGATGAGGAAAATCGGTCCGGATCGTGTGATCGACCAGCAGCCTGAGTGTGTCGAGCCGGTATAGGCGGGAAATTCCAGTTTCGCCCGCAGATCTTTGAGGCGGGGCTCGGGCCAGACGGTGACCTTGAAACGATCACTCGTTTCGCGGCCGGAACGGACGTGATATTCGAAACTGCGTTGCACCCGGCCGAGTTGATGAATGGAACCCGATCCGCCTAGCTCCATCGGCAGGGTGGTGGACAATCCGTCTGCCAGATCAAGGACGACTTCGAGTTGTTTGTCAGGTCCGGACGAGTGGCTGGCATTAATTTGCAGGGTGTCACCTTCGATCAATTCCACGGATCCGGGTGTCACCGTGATGCGGCCTGCGGCATTGCCTAAAGTCGATGTCGGCACGAGCGTCCGCACAAGGTGCCGGGCCGTGGGATCCGGCCACAGCGCGAACAAGCTCACCCAGATTAACAGCAACGCCGCGGCCGGCCACAACCATTGGCGCGCTCGGCGGGTGCTGACTTCGATTTTCGGATTGATGCCGTCAAGGCTGGATACGGCTTCTATTGCGAGTTGTTCGATGAGTTGGGAAGACATCCCGCATTCACCGTGAGCGGAAACTTCCAGCACCGTGGAAATCCGTTCATCCAGCTCCGGGTGGTGGGTTTCCAACCAGCGGGCAATACGAATCAGTCCGAGTGGTCGGCGCAGTGGCAACCACCAGCAGAAATAAGCCGCCGCCAGCACTCCCCCACCCCAGATCACCGGACACATCCAGCGGACAAACGCAGGCAAGGGCGAGAATGCAAAATTGATGCCGACGAGAGTCAATAATCCGCCGAGCGCGGTCACTGTGGTAATGAGTGCGCCGCGGCTGCCGATGACACCGCGGATGCGTGCGCGGAGTTTGCGCAACACCGGCTCGAGCCGTGGTGCGATGGATTGGGATGTTAGAGTTTCCATAGCGATGGGGGTTGGAATCAGGGAAGTCCGGAACTGCGTCGCAACCACCACTCTGCCGTAAGGACGAGCGCGAGGGCAGCAAAAACCAGGGCGTTGTCCCACAAGGGAGTTTCGCGAATTTCCTCTCGATTGGCGGCCTGGGTGAGGAATAGAGGAAGCAGGGAATTGATTTCAGCGGGAGAGACAACCTTGCCACCAGATGCGATGGCGGCATCGTCCAGCAATGGACGGTCGAGCGTGGTATCGGAAAGCTCGACCGGCCCGCGCGCACCCACGATGCGGATGTTGGTATTCATTCCGTCTTTGCCATCGGCGGCCAGCAAGGTTTCCACTTGTTTGCCGATAATGCGCACGCTGTGAAGCCCGGGACTCCGGATGGGATCGGCCTTGCCTTCATGTAAACCGTTGGAGCCCTCGACGGGTGTCAGTGGCACGGTAGCGACCAAGGCTCCATCGCGCAGAATCTCGGCTTTCAGCGAGGAATCGAATACCGGATTGAGATCTCCATCGCGAAGGCGGGCGGAGATTAAAATAGAATCGTCGGCGGTGTAAATGAGTTGATCCGTCCCGAGTGCGACCTTCTCCGAGCCAGCGCGCAAGAGCGGCCCGGCCCCCCAACGGACG
>JANNGQ010001059.1:0-5639 GCA_031403975.1 Planctomycetota bacterium | reverse complement strand
ATATTCGACTTCGGCCTCGGCCAGCGCCGTTACGCATGAGGAGCACCAGTGCACCGGCTTGCGCCCCCCGGTAGAGTCCTCCATTGTGGGCGAAACGGGCCAGTTCGGCTGCGGTCAGCCCTTCGTATTCATAGTTCATGGTCAGATAGGGATTTCCCCAGTCGCCGAGAATGCGTCGCCGCGGAGTGTCCGATGCCGATACAGCCTCGCAACAGCACCGGCATCTTCAGTCGACCGCTCGACATGTATTGCATCTTGGCAATCTGATTGATGATCTCACCGATCGAATCCAGGATGAAATCGGCGAACATGAAATCGATGACCGGGCGAGTCCCTGTCATCGCCGCTCCGCCCGCGAGACCCACGAAACCTCGTTCGCAGATCGGCGTGTCGCAGAGTCGATCGGTGCCGTGAAGGTCGTACAGCCCCTTCGTCGTCATGAAATTCCCGCCGCGTTTTCCAATCCCTTCGCCCATTACGAAAATCGCCGGGTTGCGAGCCATCTCGCCGGTCAAGGCTTCAACCGTCGCCTGTGTGAAGGAAATCTCGCGAGGAGAATGTGCCCCGACACTCCGTGGCGGGATTCTTGCCGAGGGACTGTCGTGCTGTTCGAAGGATACGTCTGAAATACCCGCCACGGAGTGTCGGGGCACACTGTACACATGCATCGTCGCCGACGCGGCTTCCGGATACGCACTTTTCTCAGCAAACTCGCGAGCCTCCCGGACCATTTCCAACACGTCGGCTTCGATTTTCAGCATCGCTGGGTGAAGTTCTTCCGGAACTGCCGCCTTCAGTTTCGAGATTGGACATCGCTGCTTCCAGGCTTCCACTTCTTCACGAGTTCGATAGGTGAAGTCGCCCATGCCCTCCGCGTGTGCCCGCGTTCGGTAGGTTCTGCATTCGATCAGTGTGGCTCCTCTCCCCATTCTCGCACGGACGACCGCCTCGCCGGCGACGCGATGAACTTCGGCCACATCGTTGCCATCGACTTCAATCCCCGGCAGTCCATAACCCGCCGCCCGTCCCGCCACGGATGGTGATCCGCTTGAGTAGGAGAACGGCACTTCCGTTGCGTACTGATTGTTTTCGCAGATGAACAATGCCGGCAGGTTCCAGATGCTCGCCATGTTCAATGCTTCATGAAACGCACCGTTGTTGACTGCGCCGTCACCGAAGAATGCAACCGCAACGTTGCCTGTCCTCAGGATTTTCGAACTGTAGCCGCCTCCACACGCCTGCAACATGCACGGCCCCACAATGCCGCTCGTCCCCATCATGCCGATTTCGGGCGAGAACAGATGCATCGACCCGCCCCGCCCGCGCGAACACCCTGTCACACGGCCGAAGAGTTCCGCCATCAGTTCACGGGGCGGCATTCCCTTCGCCAGTGCATGTCCGTGGCCTCGATGAGTACTGAACACCGTGTCTGCATTCGTGAGATGCGCACAGACTCCCGTCGCAATTGCTTCCTGCCCCACATAAGTATGGCACGCTCCATGAATCAGCCCCCGCTGGTGACAACGGGCAAGTTCTTCCTCAGTGTGCCGGATCACGAGCATGGTGCGGTAGAGGGAGAGGACGTCGGCAGTGGGCAGTGGGCAGTGGGCAGTGGCCGGCGACATTCAGGGATTCCGATTTCGTCTGATTGATGTGGATTGATGCAAGAAGCCGGGAATTACTTTTTCTCAACGCTCTGCAGCGACCGAATCAGGGCTCGTAGCGAACGACCGAGTTTGTCGCACTTGTTCACGTGCGATTCCGTCGAACCTGAGTGCGTCACTTCCACTGCTTCTGACAACAGCAGGTGCGTTTCCAATTCTTTCAGACTCCCCTGAGCGATTCTCAGGAATTGAATGTACTCACCCTTGCTGTCACGACCATAGCCTTCCGCAATATTGGCCGGAATGCTCGCGGCTGACCGCCGAACCTGACTCGTCATTCCAAACAACTCGTCCTTTGGAAAGTGTCGAGTCAATTCATAACACTCCTTCGCCAGCTCCATACCGCATTGCCAAACTCTCAAGTCCCTATATGACTTGATGTCCGTCATGTCCCTCACCTCGTTCCACTGCCCACTGCCCACTGCCCACTGCCCACTGCCCACTGCCCACTGCCCACTGCCGCTTTTACTTCCCATAAAACGACTGCACTGCTTTTCCTTCGTGCCCCGGCGTGCCTCCGGCGTTCATTGCCATGTTGCCGCCGTCCATCGGGATGATGGCTCCGGTAATCCAGGCGGACGCATCGGAAGCCAGCAGCACTGCCAGGCCCTGAATGTCATTCGGCTGGCCGAGTCTTCCGATCGGTATGCCGCTGAGGAAACGACCTTCGAGTTCCGGATCGTCCTTCATGCGAGCGTCCAGGCTGGGGTTTACGACCTGAGCCGGCGTGACACAGTTGACTCGTACACCGCGATGACTCCATTCAGTGCTGAGTTCGCGAGTCATCTGAATCACGGCTCCCATGGCCATACTGTAGGCGATGTGACCTCGGCCCAGCGCCGTGGAACTGGCCAGCGAACCGATGTTCATGATCGAACCACGGCCCTGAGCCAGCATCCGGCGGCCTGCTTCCTGGCACATTGCAAATCGGCCCACTACAAGGTTCTGCAGGACTCGATGAAGATCGTCGATCGTGAGTGCTTCCGGTCGAGAAAGATGCCCGTCGCCAGCGATGTTGCCCAGAAAGTCGACTCGACCAAATTCGACATCGACGAGTCGAAAGAGTTCGGCGATGGCAGTCGGATCGGATACGTCGCATCCGGAAGTGAGCGCTCGCTGCCCTTTCTCGCGAATCGCTCCCGCCGTCGCATCCGCCCCTGGCAGATTCCGATCAATCAGCACCACATCCGCCCCGAACTCAGCCAACGCCAGAGCCGTCGCCTTGCCCAGGCCTTGAGCGGCTCCGGAGACAACAGCCACTCGTCCCGTCAGATCAAACAGACTCATCTTGCCCCCTGAACGGATATTTTGCACCGCCCCGGACCTTGCGTCGGGGGTTCAACGGCTTTTTGCACTACTTGCAATTCACTTTGAATCAACATGACTAGCGCAGAAGCCGTTGGACCACCGGGGCGAACCCGGTGGCGGTGAATTCCAGCTTCCCACTGCCTACTTCCCAATCACCATCGGCACAATCTTCGCCCAAAACACCAGCAACGCAAGTCCCAGATAAAACACGCCACAGCTGGCAATCCCGATCCTCTGAAACCAGCGAGGTCTCAGCGGTTCCGGCAACAGGCGGCAGTTGATCCAGAGAATGTGAAATGAAGTCACACCCAGCGCGACGTTACCCAGGTTAGAGATCACCGTCACCATGACCTGGGGTGCGTTACCGATCATCAGGAACACAGTCTGAACAATGAACGACATGGCGACATAGGCACTCAGCAGCAGATAATACAAATAGTGGACCTGATTGTTGCGAAGGCGGCTGCGAACTCGTGGACTCCCGGACCACAGGATGTCCGTCCAGCGCCGGGCGAAATCGTCGACGATCGACATCTGACTCGGCAGAAAGACGATCAGTCCGACCAGCAGCGACAGAGTCCAAAGCACGGGTGCCCAACTGCCGAGCGATTCAGACTGCCGAATCCCGTCCGCTGCGACGAGCGGCTGAGAGTATGGAAGGCCCTTGCCGTACATCGAGGAATTGCGAGCGAACTGAATCGACATCAGGGCCGGCAGCGCCATCCCCATAAAGCATCCCGGTATCCAGACAAATATCTGATCAGCCAGGATGTACTTCCACCATCCTTCCATCTCCGCAGGTTCTCGGACGTGGTCGGAAAAACCTTTCCGACGTGACTGAGTGTCACGTTGCGACCACCCACGGCACTCGGGATCGCACCGACCTCACTGCCCATGCCCCAGCCCTTATCGCGGACGAAGTTCGAATATGTGGAGTTGCTCAGTCCGCCGCCGCCCGCGTATCCTGCGAACGCTCCCAACATTGCGATATTGCCCAGAGCAAGGACGGGCAGAGTTCCATCGGACCAGAACTGCGCGAATAGATTCGTCACCGTTTCTTTGCCTGCAGTGTCGGTCGTGGGAATGTTTCCAAACTTCAGGAATCCGCTGAACACATCGATCCAGCCGTCCAGTCCGACAAAACACAGTCCGATAAACAGGCAAAACCCCAGAACCGTGAAGACTTTGATTGTCATTACAAACTGCAGCGTGTTGTAGATCTTGCCTCCAATGAGCACCGGCAGGATGACCCCGGCAAGGCAGATGTACGCGAATGTATTGACCAGCAACGAGTCCTCTGCCGTCGGTGGCCGATCAAGCCAGAGCGTGGCCAGCAGAACGGCCGCGTTTGTCGAGAGACCGGGAATGAAGATTCCCAGGCTCATCATCAGCGTCACACCCATCCAGAACGTCGGCCCGGGTGCAGTCCTCATGAATCCCGTGAAAACCGGCTCACCGCAGTAGAGGGCGTATCGGCCTGCTTCGATGTTGTAAAACGCCTGAGTGATGATCGCGACCGTCGCAATCCACATCAGTCCGCCGCCATACTTCGCCGTGATATCCGGTCCCAGCAGCCACTCACCACCGCCAACCTGAATCCCGCACATGACAATGCCCGGACCGATCAGACCTGCAAGGTTCTGCAGACCAAGCGGCTTCGGAACTGGCAAGTCAGCGGAACCCCAGGGCGGAATTGAAGTGGAGTCATTGGTCATTGGTCATTGGTCATTAGGTGAGGAATGTTGAGTCATTGGTTATCGGGACGAGTTTTGGGGCCGATGGACTTGAGGTAAGCATTGAGCTGGGGGCCAAGGTTATCGACAACTTGCTTGAGAGCCGATACCTGCATTCCGTTGAGCAGACCACGTTTGAAGGCTCGACGAAGCCAGTGGCGAGTTTCATACAGCGAACCACGTGCGATGCGAATGAATCGACGGTTGTCCTGATATGAGCCGCGCCCATACCCTTCAGCTATGTTCGCACCAACGCTGTCGGCCGAGCGAATGATCTGCTTACCAACCGTATCTCGTGACAACAACTGCCATGGCATGACCACATCCCAAATCATGTCCGCCAGTTCTTCCGCCAACCGATACACTCGCAACTGCTCAAACGACTTCGCCGCCATCATCGAATCCTAATGACCAATGACAAATGACCAATGACTCAATACAACACAATCGCTCTCCCTGGCCCTGCATGGCAATCTCGGATCCGAATCGGAGCAAAAAGAAAGAAGCCGTTCGGTGGCACGCTGCCGGCGTTATTCAAAAACTCAATCCCCACCATATCGCGTGAACCCAGCATCCAGTAAGTCAGGAGTGCTCGCCTTGGATCAACTCCCCCTAGATCCGGCGCGTCCGTGGCAACACAGCGAATGCCTTTGCTGTGCAGATATTTGATCGCGTCGGGTCCCGGCGCAGGCCAGCCTTCACATTTTCCCGTGAGCGGATCCTGCCAGACGCCTTTGTCATCCGGAGCAGGCTTGAAGTGCTCGTCGATGTGCCCACTGTGAAACAGCACAATCTGCTCTGGCTTGAATTCGCCCGCTGCGTTCTCATCTGCCTTGAGTATCTCAACCGTTATCTCCGGCGATGCTGGCCAATCAGCTGGTTTCGTTGTACCAACGAGCGATCTCACATCGACAACTCGCGCTGGTCCGCAAGT
>JANNGQ010001058.1:0-11239 GCA_031403975.1 Planctomycetota bacterium | reverse complement strand
CAATCCATCTCCACGGCCCAAGGGGCCAACCAGTCAATGAGAGTCGCTCGAGCAACACTCGAATGGCCGGCCCGTTGGTCCTGAAATGATTGCATGGTGTCTGTGTCCCGGGCCGACGCTGTCGCTTGGCCCAGGCTATTGGAATGGGTGGACCTTTGGTCCGGAATCGCCGGCCCTCTGAGAGTTCAGACGACAAATGCCCATTTCTATACTGCGCACTTCATTTCACGATGAACCCTATTTCTCGGGAAGTGTGTTTGCTGGTGGCCGACCCGTGTTCTTGGGGCTTTGACCGCGGGTTTTGCCCGAGTTTCTGGGGGTAGGCTTCGGTCGCTAAACCGACCTCACCGTTTATTGCGGGCTGCCTTTCGACACCCCGCGACTAAGTTCGTGAACCCTGCGGCTCACGTACGACTCCGGCTACAAAGAAGGCCGACATGGCGCTGCGAGGCGCGTATCGCCGTCCAGACGTGCTACTTCACCAATTCATCAAGCTCAATCTGAAACTGAGCGGCTTCCGCGTTGCGTCCGGCGAGATTCAGTGTCTTGATAGCATCATTCAGGCTGGCGTTTGTTGTTGCGGGGTCGAGTGGTTCCAGGAGCGGCATCCAGAGCAGACTGGTCGCCGCCCGGTCATAGTCATGATTCAACAGCAATGCTCGTCCGATCAGAAACTCCGGCCCGGACCTCATGCGGCGATCGAAGCCGCGGACTCGGTTCATCCACTGTTCGATTTCACGGAGCTGCAGTACTTCAGGACGCAGCAGGCTTCTTCGCCACAGCTGCAGTTCGGCAAGTTCCTGAATCCGGAGACGCGGCGACTTGCTCAGCGACTTCAAGGCGGCTGCGGCCGCATCTTCCTGCCCGGGATCGTGCAGCAACGCCGAAGCCGCGGTCAGCTGTCGCAGCACGGATGGTGACTTCAGATCGGGGGGCGTTGCAGCAAATCGCTGCTCGGCGGGCAGACGTTCGTCCCAGACAAGCGGCAGTTCAACGAGATGCCGCGTGTCCGGATCGTCGTTAAAAATCTGTTCCACAATCGCCAGGCATTCGTCGAATCGTGCGATCGCTCGCAGAGCAACGGCCTGCGATGCCCGGATCTCGCGAACGGCCCAGACCCGCGATTCAGCGGTTTCGGCCGCCTGAAGTGACGTCAATGCAGATTGCCAGTCACGGGTCTGCAGTTTGCGGAGCCCGTCATCGAATTCTGCCGACTTATGAAATTGCACTGAGACGACATCACGGAGCTTGAGAACCTCGGCCGTATTGCCGTCTCGCCGAAGCACGATGATCTGACCGGACATGTCTTCGATCACACCCGACAGAGTCCTGTCGCGGTGTGTTCCGGCTTTGCGGATCGTGACCTGATCGGTGGGTAAAGAAGGGAGGACGGACGGTTCGTCGGACAGCCGAGCAGCGACAATAGCTGCCGGGACGAGCGACCTCGGAGAGATTAGGATTATGAGTAAGACTAACGTTAAGAGTACGAATAGTCGCATGATTGACCGACGGAGTTGATCATCGTCCACGCACGACGTCCCGGAAGCGGAACCTCGGATATTCACGAGTCTGGTACTCGTTAATGTATTGCTGGTAGCCGGGCGATACAGGAGCGGCTTCATCCGGAGCGATCGGATATTTCGTCATGGCTTTGAAGGGATACGGTTCTGATGACTGACCGTAGACGGTATTCAGGTCGGCGTCTTTGTCCCAGCCGACATTGTACAGGACAAAATCCCGCTGCCAGCCGGCGGGCGGACCGTCGGGCGGAACGGTAAACTCAACCGTCAGTTCATCTCCGGATCCCATGACGATCATGCGGTCATCCTGGGACACCAGCAGTTCGGTCGCGTCACCATAGCGTGTGAACCGGCCCAGCATTTCGTTCCAGCGCGGCTCGGTGGTCACGGAATCGTAATCGTAGCCTTCAGGTGCGTGGCCGTTGCGGAACAATGAATTGTCGGCGTAGATCCTTCGGGAGAATCCGCGGTAATGCAGATCAGCGGCAGCCAGCGGACAGTCGTGTGAGCGTGTTTCCGCGTCCGTTTCGTCGACCGTAAAAAACGCCTGATCCCAGTACAGTTCCATACTCGAACGGATGCGGAACCGATAGTCGTTCGTGGAGAAGACATCGGACAGATCAATCACCATCGCCTTCGTCTTGCCGCTGGGAAACCCGATGAACGGGCGCACGGTCTTCCAGCTTCCATCGGTATCGACGACTTCCAGCGATGGCGGCGCGGGGGGATTGAGATCCGGGTTCTGGATGATCGCCTGATTCAACGACGTGTCCGTCGGGAACACCCAGCCGATCAGCACCAGCCGGATGTTCTTCGGAACCGGCTGATCAGGAGTGCTCAATTCTCCAAGATTGAATTCCATGGTCCATTCGTCGGTCAGTCCCTGCATCAGGCGGCCCTTGAACGGTTGCACATAGTCCTGATCCTGATCCTGCAATCCCGGCAGCAGATCACGCCCCAGACCATCGCGCGCGGAGACCGGGAGTCGAGGATTCTTCACCGTGTGAATGCGGTGAGCCGCCATCTGCGCTGAGCCTACTTTTTCGTTGGTGAAAATCGATACGTCCGCCGGATGATCCACGGCAACCAGCTTCACTTCGTCAAAGTAAGCCGCCTCCCACAGTTCTTCCGTCAGCTGAAGCACATAGCGGCCCTCGCGGGCCTTGAGCTGCTCACCGGGAATCAGCAGATATTCCCATTCGCGAGTCGGAGCCATGTCACCGGTGGCCTGGACCAGTCCCAGCGGAGCCGCCCACAGGCAATCGCTGAAAAACGTGAATCGTTCTCCGTTCCAGGTGTAGATGTAGGGGCAGGATCCTTTCAGAATCTGCGGAGCCAGAATGCCGAGCCTCGCGTTCAGCAACCTTGTGTCTGTGACATTCTGCGGAACTCCGTCCGTCCAGATGATACGGATCGTGTCAGCCTTCACGGCTCCTCCGAGTCCAAGGTGCATCTTCGGCAAATCGATGATGTGAGCCTGATACGCTGCCCCGGCACGGACTTCGATGACCGAACCCAAGCCGTGCATGTTGACTCGGTTCGAAGGGAATTGCTGATCATCACCGACCGCACGGGCTACGACGTCGATCCATTGATTCTGGTGACCTCCGTTGTTGACCAGCAGCTGGAGTGGACCATCGGCAGTGACGATCACGATATCCAGATCGCCATCGTCATCCATATCAGACGTCGCCGCCCGAAGAGCCGTCGTGCCGGGAGGAAGGAGTTTTGACAGATCCGCAGTTTTCCCGTCACCCGTTCCTCGCAGGATTGTGAGACCGCCGGGTCCGGCAGTGATGAAATCGGATCGTCCGTCGTTATCCAGGTCGGCTCGATGAAGCGACGTTCCCGCGTCGGCAGAAAGCGCAGCGGCAGTGGCATCGTCAGTACGGTCGCTGTGTATCGGCAGAACTGCTGTCGTGCCGGCCGTTCCTGTGATGACAAGATCCCAGACACCATCGCCCGTCAGTTCATCGATGACAACATCGGCGGCTCCGGCAGTCCCCGGCAGTCCGTCAACCCAGCGAAATCGAGTGTGAAGAATGTTCTGCAGCCAGCCCGCTTTGCCGTCCGGCGAGACTCCGACGACGTCCATCGCCATGTCACGATTCCAGTCGCCGATCGCGACCGATGAAAGCCCGTAAGAAGGCAGACTGACTCCTTCGGTGATCGGCTCAAAGGTCGTGCCGTCCATATTTTTCCAGAGCGCCATACCGGTTGCTGTGGCAAAGATCAGATCGAGATCTCCATCAGCTTCGAGGTCCGCAGCGGCCACATCGTTGATCGCCGTCATCGTCGCCGTCTGAGGCAGCACGGTCAGCGTCCGGGTTCCGTCGGCCGCAGCGTCATTGCGGAGAATCACAACACCGGAATCACTCCAGGCGATGATGTCCGGATCTGTGTCGAACCACCGCGGTTTGCCGACAGGATCTTTCACGGGCTTCCGGTCGCCGTTGGTGTCTGGCGATGGTGATTGTTCAGAGCCCGGTACGCGACTTTGACCATTGATGATTCTCGTATCGCCGTCCATGTCGCGGAGGATCATTCCGTCTTTGATATCAGACAATGCACGATCGAAGTCACGATCGATATCGATCAGCAGGCAGTGAGTGAAGCGGCCTGCGTCCGCCGGAGACTCCATGATCGGAGTCCACTCCGCAGCGGCATCCAGTCCTCGCGACAGGATTCGGATCCTTCCGTCCTGAACCAGAACCAGATCGTCAGCGCTGTCGAGATTCAGGTCCAGCAGCTTCAGGTCCGTCACGCCGGAGACATCCGGCAACCCGCTGCCTTCGGTGAAAGCCTGCAGGACAGTGGGCTCAGTGGGCGGAAACACTTCGGCCCGTACTTCAGCGGACATCGGAAGTCTGACAGCGAGATCAATCACCAGATACTCCAGGAGATTCCGGTCCATGCGGCGCTGGTCGATCTGAGTCGCCAATTCCGGAAGCATCAGGTTCTTGGTCATCATCGCCGGACCCATCAGTAGTTTCGGGTCTGTGGCAGCCGGACCTGTCAATGCCTTGCGGATCGTGTCCACCAGATCGATTCGCCGCTGTGCCTTGATGGCAGCGTTCATCGGTTCAATGAGCACTGCGGCTTTCTCCAGTGTCACGGCGAGACCCTGGGCCAGTTTCACTGTCTCCGGGTTCTGCGAACTCAGACCCAGCGATTGTTTTTCCAGCAGCCTTCCGATGACCGCCAGATTCTCCGGAACGAGTTCACTGATCTTCTGAAATGTCCGGATCAGCTCGGGTGATTCCGCATAGTCGCGATGTCCGTCCATCGCGAGTGCCTGCGCGTACCACATTTCCGGGCGATCACCGGACAACGTCGTTGCCTGCCGAAGCAAATCCAGGCCCTCCGCCATCCTCGGCTTCGCAGGTCCGTCATCCAGAACGGCGACCTTACCCGCGATAAGAGCAGCGATGGCTTTCTGTTCATCCGATTCCGCCAGGGACCGAAATGTGCTGAACGCGGCTTCCGCTATCACAAGCATGTCCGCATACGCTTTCGGATCCTTTGAGAGGTTATACGGCGACTCACGATCCAGGAGCGAAAGTGCCCGCCCGATCGCCAGATTGCGGGCAGTATCAGGGTTTGCAGGCAACAGGCTCTGGAGCCTGCTGAGCGCCGATTCTGCCTCCGCCCATTCTTTGTTCTCCAGGCTTCCGATGCCGCGGTTGTGGAGTTCCAGGATCTCGCGGACCTGAACCGCCGACAATAATGCTGGCGCTGCTTCGCTTGAAGAAGACTCGGCCGTCGGCACTCCGCCGCCGGGGGCTGCCGGTTTTCCGGAACCGCATCCAGCGTTGACACAGAGCACGATGAGAAGACTGCCGGAAAACACATTGCTGAGATGATGATTCATTCCGCGGATTCCAGCTGTGAGTTCTGATGGAGAGCCCTGCAAAGCCCCGGACAGACGCAGGCAGAATTCTCGCCGGGGAATTTCAACATCCAGAGCCCTGAACAGAGGCCGATGCTGAGACCGATCCCGTTCGTATCAGCCATGTACGCCGCGGCGTATCAGGACCACCAATGATTTTCCGTCCGCCTCGCCCTGATTGTCTCAACGTTCTCCACAGAAGTCGCCTTGCTTGAGTGACAAGCAGTAGTCGCCTGAGTATCGTGTCATCTTCTGCGATTCCCTGTCTTCTTCCCATTGCTGTCG
This sequence comes from Planctomycetota bacterium, assembly GCA_031403975.1. Classification (GTDB taxonomy): domain Bacteria; phylum Planctomycetota; class Planctomycetia; order Planctomycetales; family Planctomycetaceae; genus SXXK01. The sequence continues at coordinate 5,545 of JANNGQ010001058.1, read as the reverse complement.
AGGAGAATGTCGTGGCCCCACCGAAAGAAAACAAGCCCCCCGCCGGTCCGAAAGTTTCGCCGGCCCGAACGATTGTCTCGCTGCTGCTGCTTCTGGTCGTCGGAGTTGTCTGTGCAATCGAACTGCGTGCAGGTCTGGGTCAATATCTGACCGGACGAGCCTTCACGGCAAAATGCAATAAAGAAGGCGAATTTGAAAACATTAAGCTCTCGGAAGCAAAATCGCTGGTATCGATGTTTCCGTCCGAAACTGTGCATCGCAAGTCAGAGTCCGATGTCGTTCTGAAATATGAATGGTTCAGCCTGCTGCGACCATTGATGGGGGAATCCAGTCCAAAGATGTATCTCATTGCCGGAGGAGGCAGCGACCCGATTGCACTTGCTTTCCACACCGAGGCCGATGACGACGTTCCGGTTCCAGTGCCGTCGGCCGGCGACGGACCACCACCAGGTATGGGTGCCGGCGGAATGGGCATGATGCCCGGCGGACCGGGCGGCGGCCCACCCGGCATCGGTGGACCGGGCGGCGGTCGTGGGGCTGGCGGAAAAGACCGACCGGCTCTGGAAGGTGATCCTGAGACGCCCGCAACAGATGGAACGGCCACACCAGCAACTGACACACCAGCAACGGACGCACCAGCAACTGACGCACCAGCAACTGACGCACCGGCAACTGACGCACCGGCTGGTTCAGAACCCGATTCAAAACCGCCGAACTAGTGCTCAAACAAGCGACCCCACTGGGCGTTGGGACTGTCGGTTTAGTGGAGATTACTTTGTGGGGCAGGCTTTTAGCCTGCCTTGCGTTGAGGAATTACCTGTGTTTTTGGATTGACGAGGCAGGCGAAAAGCCTGCCCCACGATTAAAACGACAGTCCCGCTGCCGCGGTGGCCAGCGGGCTTGTGTGCGACTCGCGGATGGGTCCTGAGTGCCGCTGGAAATGGCGCATAAGCCGTTAAACCACAGGGCAGGGCCGGTGGCGGAGTGATATTTTGCTGGTTTCACGGCGAGTGGTTCGTTTGCGACCGTAGCCACGTTCGCCAGAACGTGGGTTCTTCATTCGATGAGGCCCACGTTCTGGCGCGCGTGGCTACTCGAGAATCAAAGGTTGGCCGACCGCTGGAACATGTCCCCTATCGAATTCGGCAGTCGATCCTGCTATTGATCATCCCGTGCTCACGTCAGGGCAGACAGTTTCGAAAACTGTCTGCCCGTTTTTATTCGTACCCGACGTCTCGGATATTCGGCGATGCGCATCCTGCTGATTGCTGACATTCACGCCAACTGGCCGGCGCTGGCGGCAATCGATGAACGATTCGATGCCTGTTTGTTCCTTGGCGATGTCGTGGACTATGCCACCGATCCGCTGCCCTGTATTGAATGGGTTCGAAGACATGCCTCGGCCATAGTCCGGGGTAATCATGATCATTCGGTCGCTCAGCGAGTTCTCGTCAAACCGGGCGGGACATTTCGGCGGATGGCGGCGGCCATGAGGCCCCGTCATTTTGAAGTGCTGGATGATGAACATCTCACCTGGCTGGCTCAGATGCCGGTGACACGTCATCTAACGCTGGATGATCATCGTTTCCTGCTGGTGCATGCCACACCCCGCGATCCGATGGATGAGTACATCGGCGATTCCGTTGAACAGTGGCAGCAGCGGCTGGAGCATGTCGAAGTCGATTTCGTCTGCGTCGGGCATACGCACATTCCGATGCAGCTGCAGCTCGACGGGACTCAGGTGATCAACCCCGGCAGCGTCGGCCAGCCCCGCGACGGTGATCCTCGGGCCGCGTATGCAATCATCGACCGCGGTCAGGTGGAGTTTCGCCGAGTTCCCTATGACATCGATCGCACGATCCGGCACATGCGAGACTGCGGTGTTGATGAGTCCGTTGTCAGCAAAGCCGAATTGATCCTCCGCAGCGGCGGCAGCCCGACCGCGACCGGATACTCGGAGTTGTAACTGTGACATCGCAGCAGGGACAATTCGGTTTCGCTGACATACCTGAGTGGCAGCAGGCCGCGATGGATGACGGGCTCGTCGCCGAAGTCGTCTTCAATCTGCCTCTGGAGCGCCCTTACACGTATGCCGTTCCCGATGAATTCCGCGACCGACTTCAGCCAGGTCAGCGAGTCCGAGCGCCGCTGGGGAGAGGCAACCGCAGCGTGATCGGCTACTGTGTCGCCGTGAAGGCCGCTGAGTCCGCTCACAGGAAACTCAAACCCATCACGGAACTGCTCGACAGTGAGCCGCTGCTTGATCCGCGGATGCTGGAGCTGACGCGCTGGATCGGTGAACGCTATCTCTGCGGCTGGGGGCAGGTGCTCGACGGCGTGATCCCCGCGGGTGTCCGTCGTAAGAGCGGAACGCGCGAAGTGCAGAGCTTTGTCATCAGCCCGGATGTCGACGAGAAATTGAGCACAACCCGCCTGAGCCGCCAGCAGAAGGCTGTCATCGAAGTCCTGCAGACGTCGGCCCGTCCTGTCGCTGCCGCCGATCTCTGTGAACGCGCCGGATGCGGACCGGGGCCGCTCACATCACTTCGCAGGAAAGGCCTGATTACGGCGATCCGGATTCGTTCGGGCATCTCCGGGGAAGAATTCGGTTCGTTTGATCAGCAGGCCGATCTGGAACTCAATCAGCAACAGCAGCTTGCGCTTGACAGAATTCTGACTCCGATCCGGAAGAGCGAACACGAAACTCTGCTGCTGCACGGAGTCACCGGCAGCGGCAAGACGGAAGTCTACATCCGCGCGATTCGTGAAGTCGTCAGCTATGGTCGTCAGGCAATCGTGCTGGTGCCGGAAATCAGTCTCACACCGCAGACGATTCGTCGCTTTCGCAGTCGCTTTCAGTCCGTGGCCGTGCTTCACAGCCATATGACCGATGCCGAGCGCCACTGGCAGTGGCAACAGATCGCGGGCGGCGGGATTGAAGTCATCGTCGGTGCCCGCAGCGCGGTGTTCGCTCCGACGCCGAATCTGGGCCTGATCGTGATTGATGAAGAGCACGAACCGTCGTTCAAACAGGACAGTACTCCGCGGTATCACGCGCGCGACGTGGCGCGCAAGCGCTGTCTCGACGAAAAAGTGCCGCTGATCCTCGGTTCCGCAACGCCCACGCTGGAATCGTGGCTTCGTGCTCAGAGAAAACAGGACGTGCTGGTGTCGATGCCGGATCGCGTGGCCGGACGACCTCTTCCTCCCGTGCTGATCGTCGACACACGCCACGATCCGCGGATTTCACGAGGTTCCTCCATTGGTCGTGCATTGTTCCAGTCCATCACGACAGCGCTGAATGCGAAGGGCCAGGTGATTCTGTTCCTGAATCTCCGGGGATATTCGCCGACGGTCTGGTGCCGCTCCTGCGGCGCCGGCATCAAGTGCCCGAACTGTGACGTGACATTGACTCTGCATCGTGACCGTATGGCCGTGGTCTGCCACAGTTGTGACTACTCAGCGTCGCCGCCGAAAACATGCCCGATGTGTGCCAGTCCGGTCGTGCGGTTCCTTGGTACGGGGACTCAGAAACTGGATGAAGAAATCCGCAACATGTTTCCTGATGCGACCGTGTTGCGGATGGACAGCGACTCCATGAAAAAGCCCGGCAGCCATGACGAAGCGCTGGAAAAATTTCGCAGCGGCGCAGTGCAGATTCTGCTGGGAACTCAGATGATCGCCAAAGGGCTCGATTTTCCGAACGTGACACTGGTGGGAGTCGTCGATGCCGACACCATGCTGCGTCAGCCCGACATGCGTGCGGCAGAACGGACATTTCAGCTGATCGCTCAAGTGGCAGGCCGCACGGGCCGGAGCGAACGCGGCGGGCGAGTTCTGGTGCAGACAACATGCCCCGATGAGCCTGCCGTCAAGTTCGCATCAAGACACGATTTCATCGGCTTCGCTCAACATGAACTGGCGGAACGATACGACCAGCAGGCTCCGCCGTTCACCAGCGCCGTGCGGATCATCCTGCGCGGCCCGGATGAAACGCGCACGCGCCAGACGGCACAGGCCGTCGCCGAACGCCTGCGTGCAGCGCGGGAGGGCCGGACTTCGGCCGTTCAGGTTGTCGGCGCCGCGCCGGCACCAGTCGTGCGCCTGCGCAATCTGTGGCGGTTTCATCTCCGTCTGTCAGCGAAGAACATCGAACTGATCCGGGAACTCTGGCAGTCCGTTGAGAAATCATTGTCGCTTCCCGAAGACGTGGAATTTGCGATCGACGTGGATCCGATCAACGCGAGGTGAGACGTTTGCTGTGCTTCCCGCCCGCGGGCCTGGGGACTGTCGGTTTAGTCACGATTCTTTGTGGGGCAGGCTTCCAGCCTGCCTGGACTTGAAAGAACGTCTGTGTTCTTGAATCAACGAGGCAGGCTGGAAGCCTGCCCCACGGTAAAACATGGACAAGGCAGGCTGGAAGCCTGCCCCACGGTAAAACATGGACAAGGCAGGCTGGAAGCCTGCCCCACGGTAAAACAAGGACAAAGCAGGCTGGAAGCCTGCCCCACGATAAAACAAAGTAGCGCATAAGCCGTTGATCCACCGGGGTGAACCCGGTGGCGGGAAACACTTGCAGCGTCGGAGCGAACCGCGAGTATCGGAGATTGCTCGCTTCATTTGCTGGTCCGGATCTACGATGCCGGCATGTTTCAGCTGAACCACATCACTCTGAACGGCAGTGCACGGCCACGCCTCGATGATGTGACGTTGACCATTCCGTCAGGACGCACTGCGATTGTCGGTTACTCGGGCGCGGGCAAGACGTCCCTGCTGAATCTGCTGTCCGGATTTGAAAAAGCGAATGCGGGGACCGTTCGGACGAAGCTGGAAGGCCAGCCTGCCGCGGGCGAGCGAGCGCGACTGCCGTTGTACTGGGTGCCGCAGAATGGCGGACTTTGGCCGCACCTGACCGTAGACCAGCACCTGAATTGTCTGGGTTCTGCAGAATCGGCAGACAAACTGCTGCCGTTGCTGGATCTGGAGCATCGCCGGTCGGCGCTGCCCGCGGAATTGTCGCTGGGGGAGCGATCTCGACTGGCGCTGGCAAGGGCTCTGGCGACGCGCGCGGAAGTGTTGCTGCTCGATGAACCGCTGAGTCACGTGGATCTGGTGAGAAAGCCGGCGTACTGGAGTGTGATCCGGGAGATGATCGGCGAGTTGCAAGGCACCAGCATCGTCTTTACGTCGCACGAACCCGAGACCATTCTGCGCCACGCCGAGAATGTGATTTGTCTACACGAAGGCCGAGTCATGTTTCAGGGGACGACAGCGGCGTTGTATGACTCGCCGCCGAGCCGTGAAGTGGGTGAGTTCCTCGGACCGCTGAACTGGTTTAATGCTGAGGAAGTTGCGATGTTCATTCCAGGTCAGAATCCTGCGGCAGGATCGATTGCCATACGTCCGGAGCGAATGACGCTGTTGGCCGATCCGGACTCATTGATCGAATTTGTCTCGATGCCGTTCCGCGGCGGATATACCGAATCCAATGTCCGGCATGCAGCGTCGGGCAGGACTCGCACTGTGTTGCATCAGTTGATTGGTG
>JANNGQ010001057.1:0-2317 GCA_031403975.1 Planctomycetota bacterium | reverse complement strand
GCCAAGTCCACGGCCCGCGGCTTCCGCAACAAACAAAACTTCATCAACGCCATCTACTTCCACTGTGGAAAACTGGACCTCAACCCGGTGCCATCACCCACTTGAATCCCGGAAGACCTTGATAACTAAGGCCATACAGGTGTTGATAGGCGAACTGTAAGAGTGTGGATCGATGATGTTCAGAGCCAACGCTGAACCGCCTCAGCGGTGTCATTCGGCCTCGTGTTGAAGCACAGCTTGGCCTGAGGCGCATGCTCATGCACGACATTGAGTAGCTTCTCAAACAAGAAGAAGTTCGTCCCAATTGTCCGCACACCCGCGCCAATGAGAACGCAATCGAACCTTTTCTGCTTCAGGTGGCTCAAGACAACTGCTTCTGCAGTTTCTCCGAAGTCGGTCAGGCAGATATGTGCATCGTATCCAAGGCTGTTCAACTTGGCTGTGTCGGCGTCTATCGCGGCCTGAACCTTGGCCGCGTCCAGACCGGGGAACGCGGAGTAATCGGGTGATGAAAAATCGATGAGCGTCGGCTGCAAGCCAATCACCAGAACACTTCTTCCTGCTGCCATGTTGCCTCCGTCAAGTTTTCGTGTAACGGGTCGTGAGTACCAACGTCGTCCGATTGCCGCGTGTGGGGAGCATATGGAGCCGCCGAACGATCAAGGTCAGCCGGTTGCCGCGGTTGACTTGCCATGTCAGAAACCAGCGACGGCAATTCGGCTGCATCTTTTTGTTCGTCCGATTTTCCTGGAGCGACACGCGGCGGAAGTGAGACGTAGACGCGTCGATCCGAAGCTTCTCGCGTACGGATGTCCGCAAGGATCAGGTCAAGGTTGTTGCCAAACGGCTCCGCCAGTTTGCGGCGGATACCACGTATTTCATCGGTGATTGAATCGGAGAACATTTTAGGCCTCCATGAGTTCATCAGGTGTACAAATCATGGGCGGTACAAAACCAGCATCACGGCAGACGCGTTCAATCGCGGAACGCGTCGTCGGATTCACGATATGTTTGAAGTTCCAGCTTACCAAGTATTCTAATCCGTTAACCGCCGCAAGCGAAATGTGGATTGCGTCGCGAGGCTCCGTCTTTGGAATGGCAAATTCTTCGATCAGTTTACCGGCGAGTTCATCGACAGATGGCGACGTAGCGATAAATTCAAGTGAGTCGAGATCCTATGCAGCGACCTCCGGAATCGCAATCCGCTCCAGGATCCACCGAGTCGAGCCAAGCCGTCGGCAAGGTGAATGGAGCTCTACAATTCACAGCGAGTCCAGAAATGCACTGGCGAGCAGAGCTGCTTCAGATCGCATCTGCCAGTGCAGAAGATGTCCGGCGGTCGGGAAGTCGATGCGAGTGCCGTCAGAGAGCAGGCTCATCAGTCTGTCGGCGTCGGATTCCGGCAACATGCCGCCTTTGGCAACGTCGCCGCGGAGCAGGAGTACCGGGCACTGGATGCTGCGGACCGCGGAATCGAAATCGAACCCTTCCGGCCAGTGCCCTTCAAGGATGGGCCGCATGACTTCCGGGTCCATGTCACGCAGACAGCTCGCCGTGAATCGGATTGAAACAGCATCACGCACGTCGGTGATTCTCAGAGCCCTGCCGTCAGGAAATGTCTTCAGTTCCCATTCGCCGAACCGCTTCGCCAGGTGCGACACTAGAAGTCCGCTGCCGGCAAGCTGGCGCATCGCCGCAAATGTGGGAAAATAGTTTGTCCCGGAAATGCTGTCCCAGAATCCGACCGACGGCGGATCTTCAAGCACGACCGCCCGTACGACTTCAGGTCTCATGGCAGCCACTGCGGAAGCGACAAGGGAACCCAACGAATGGCCGTACAAAACCAGCCCGACTCCGATGGCATCCACAGCCGCGATGGCGTCCTGAATATAGTCGACAACGCGATACCGGTCTCCGGCCCGGGCCGATCGGCCGTGACCGCGGAAGTCGATCGCGCGGACCCGAAACCTTGCCGGCAGCATCGTTGCGAATGATGAAAACGTCCGCCCGGCACGACCAACTCCGTGGAGCATCAGTAACTCATCCGGTTCGCCGTTAGTCAGATCTGATAAATGAATCTGTATGCCGTCCTGAGTCGTGACAGTTCTGGATTCAAGGCTCACGGCGCGACTCCAACTGGGCAATCCGTATTTCAGTGTCGTTTGTCTCGGTCCGGGATTCGACTGTCCCAAGTTCTCCTGGACGACCCCCATCCAGGTCTGGGGTCGTCGAATGAGCGCCGAATCTTCGTAGGGTAGGCTTCAGCCTGCCATGTCGATTCAAAGATGCATGCGTTTTTTCAAGTCCAGGCAGGCTG
>JANNGQ010001056.1:0-6827 GCA_031403975.1 Planctomycetota bacterium | reverse complement strand
AAAAAGCCGGGCTTCTGACCCGTGAGATCCGGCAGCTAATTGTTGTGCAACGCCTAAAAAAGTCACTGCCGGGGTGAATCGTTCAACATGTAAGCAACTCCTGTGTTCAAGCTGCGGTTCTTTTTCGTTCTCGCCTGGCTCGCGGTTGTGTGGGTCTGTGGCCGCGTGGAGTTGGCGCGGCTCGAATTCGCGATCGGAGCACCGTCGGGATGGCTGGGATGGTTCGCTGACTGGAATCCTGATACGACACTTGCGTTCTTGGTTCTGAGCGCCCTGCCGCCGCTGGTTGCATTTCGTGTCCGGCGTGTGTCGCCCCGGGTTGTGCGATCCCGAATGAATGCGGTGACGCCTCAGGAGTCGAAAGTTCCATTCGGAAATGCGTGGCTGGTCTCGGCCGGGTTGTTCCTGGTGTCGTTTCTGTGCAGTGCATCGATCGGGATGCGAACGATCAGTGTCCCGACGGCGTCGATTGAAGGGGACAGAACTTCATTCGTCCGATTCGCCGATCTTCCGCCAACATATCATGACGAGTACAGCTATCTGCTGCAGGCTCAGACGTTTCTGGCAGGGCGAGTGGCGTGGCCTGCGATAACCGTGCATCCCGAACTGTTTCATCAGATCCATGTGCTGAACGAACCGACGACAGCCAGTCGTTATTTCCCGTGGACCGGTCTTTGGATGGCACCGTTCGTCCTTTGTGGATTTCCCTTTGCAGGGCACTGGCTGGCCGGAGCGCTGGCCGCTGTTTTGTTCCACCGTTGTCTGACACGGCTCCTTCCGAGTGCCTGGGCTGTGTGTGGCGGCCTGTTGATTGCTGTGAGCCCGGGACTGGCCGTGTTTTCAAACCTGCTGCTGGCTCATCATCCGACGATGCTGGCGTTGTCTGTGTTTTTGTGGGCGTTTCTGCGACTCATGAAATCGGCATCTGGTACCGACGCATTCATGGCGGGGATCGGGCTGACTCTGGCGATGCTCGGACGACCGATCACGGCTGCCGGTTTCGCGCTGCCCTGGGGACTCTGGTTGCTGACCGTGGTACTGCGAACTGCAGTTCTTCGACCAGTCTCCGGCGTTGCCCGGGGATTGGGCTGGCGAACCCTCGCAGCAATGGGGCTGCCGTTGCTGGTCGGCTTCGTTGTGCTCGGAGCGATGAATGACCGGATCACCGGATCGTGGACTCAGTCGGCCTATGACCTCTACACCGAGACGTACACACCCAGCCACCGATTCGGATTTGACAACGCAGAGATCGGTGCGAAGTTCGTGGGGCCGAAAGTGCTTAAGGAATATGACCGATGGGCAACGAACCTGACGCCGGCGAGAGCCGCGGAGAACGTGCGCAACCGCTGTATTGCGAGCAGTCAATGGACGCTCGGCATCGCCGCGCTCCTGTTTGCGCTGATCTCCGCGATTCCGAGCTGCCTGCCGCTGCGAGGCAACGACATTCGGATTGTCCTGATCCTCTGTTCGGTGATCAGTCTGCATGCCGTGCATGTGCCGTATTGGTACGACGGGATTCTGCACTGGCACTATGTGTTTGAGACGGCTCCGCTGCTGCTGATGCTGGCAGCGGTGGGACTGAGGAACGCATTTACAGTGATGGCCGGCGGTATCGGGACCAAAACCACATTGTGCTGGCTGACCTGCCTCATCGCGGCCTCACTGCTGCCGGCGTGGGTGGATGCTGAGACATACTGGGGCCCGTCGAAAGTCACGCTCGCTGTCGGCGAACAGAGTTTTTCCCGAGTCCGTATTGAACATTTTCGCCGCCTCACACGTCCTTCGTTCATACTGAAACATCCGGTACTTGTACTGGTGGATGAATCTGCCGGTGATCCGCAATTGAGTTACATTATCAATCCGCCAGACCTGCAGGCCGATGTGCTCGTCTGCCGTAAGCCCGTGGACGTCAGTGTGATTGCTGAGTTAAGAACAGCTTTTCCCGGCCGTACTCTGGCGGTCTTCAATCCCGAGACGTTCGAACTGCGAGAGCTTCAGGACTAGAGTGGTTCCAGACTTGGTGTAGCGGAACTCGTGAGAGTTCCGACCTGAAGTCTCACGACTTCAGCGACAATCTCGCAACTTCGGCGTATCTGTTCAGGCCAAACCGGAGACGGGAACGATCTAGGCCGGTGCGTTCATAGTGAACCTCCGGATTCCGACTGCCACCATTTGCCCATTGTCGCGCCGTTTGTTCACAATCTGTCATGAAGTTCGCATCGCTGCACGGCAAACGCATCCTTGTCACTGGTTCCACGACCGGGATCGGTCGAGCCATTGTGCTCGAATGCGCTCAGGCTGGTGCGGATGTCGTCGTCAATTGTCGGAGGTCGGTGGAGAAGGCGGAAACAGTTGCTGCCGAGGCCCGGGCTCTGGGTGTCCGGGCAGATATCCTCTGCGCCGACGTGGCGGATGAACAGGAACGGAAGAAACTGGTCCGCGGGGCGTTCGATTCCGGTCGAATCGATGCCATCGTCAACAACGCCGGCGCGGACCTGCTGACGAACGAACTTCGCAATGCGGAATTCTCGCAGAAGCTGAATGCGCTGATTCAGACGGATGTTTCAGGGACCATCGATTTGTCCCGGGCATTCGGAAAGAGGTTTCGAGAGCAGCAGCGGGGAGCCATTCTGAATATCGGGTGGGATCAGTCCGATCGCGGCATGGAAGGCGACAGCGGAGAACTCTTCGCGACGGCAAAAAATGCGATCATGGGATTCAGCCGCTCACTCGCGCTCAGCCTCGCTCCGCATGTCCGCGTCAACTGTATCGCTCCCGGCTGGATTCGCACTTCATGGGGTGAAACGGCCGGAGATTACTGGCAACAGCGAGTTCTGAACGAGACACCTCTGAAGCGATGGGGCGAACCTCAGGACATTGCCGGCATGGCCAGATTCCTGCTCAGCGACGAAGCTTCGTACATTACTGGCCAGGTCATCAACGTCAACGGTGGAGCCGTGAGGTGATTTACTGTTGTCCAGCCGCTCCGCCGGCTGGAATCGGCATTTGTTTCACCGGACCGGAAACGGCACTGTAGCCGAGGTCGTGAGACTTCGGGCCAACCCAAATGCATTCGGATTCTCACGAATCTTGCTACAAAAAATCCCCGCCGACGGAGCGGCGGGCCAACAGTAGACAAACTCATGCCTTCCTCGCCCCTCACGCCACAATCCTCGATCCTCTTCGTCACCGGTCGGCTGGCGGAAGCCAGTCTGCGGGATGTGGTCGGCGCTTTGGCCGAACAGATTGGATTTCGGTATGAGATCGCTGTTCCCGGCATTCAGGTGGCCGCCCTGCTCCACACAAGACTGCTGCTGAAGCGGCTCGACGTTCCGAAGCATATTGATCGTGTCATTCTGCCCGGCTGGTGTCAGGGAGACCTGAACGAACTGCACGACCATTTCGGCAGGCCGTTCGAACGCGGACCGAAGGATCTGCAGGACCTGCCCGAGTACTTCGGGCTCGGCAAACGGCGCTCCGCGGATCTCAGCCGCTACTCCATCGACATCATTGCCGAGATCAACCACGCAACGCGAATGCCGATCGACCGCATTCTGACCGAAGCTCGGTCGATGACGGCGGCAGGAGCGAACCTCATCGACATCGGCGGCGTACCGGGCGAAAGCAGCGGCCGCATCACAGAAATCGTGGCGGCTTTGCGCAGTGAGAACATCCGAGTCTCGATCGACAGTTTCGATCGTCATGAAGTCGCGCAGGCTGTCGACAGCGGAGCAGAACTGGTCCTGAGCTGCAATCATTCGAATGTCGACTGGGTCACCCGGTTCGAAGTGGAAGTTGTGGCGATCCCCGATACGCCGCAGGATCTGGATTCGCTCGACCGCCTGATTGAACGTCTCCGGTCCGATGGTACAAAACATCGGGTAGACCCGATCATCGAGCCGATCGGCATGGGATTCACGAGTTCTCTGGAACGATTCATCCGGGTGCGACAGAAGTACCCCGACATCGCGATGATGATGGGCATCGGCAACGTGACAGAGCTGACCGAAGTCGATTCATCCGGAGTCAACATGCTGCTTGCCGCGATTTGTGAGGAACTCGGGATTCAGAGTATTCTCACGACACAGGTGGCGAATTGGTGCAGGACCGCGGTTGCAGAATTCAATGCGGCTCGAAGGCTCACGTATCATGCAGTGGCGGCGCGGACGATTCCGAAGCATCTCGATTCATCGCTTGTGATGTTGCGGGATCCGAAACTGAAACCGATGTCTCTGCCGTCTCTGCAACAGCTGGCCGGGATGCTCACGGATCCAAACTTCCGGATTTTCGCGGAACAGGGCGAAATGCATCTGATGAACAGCCTCGGGCATTGCCGCGGGACGGACGCATTTCGACTGTTCGAACAGGCCAGGATGGCCGGCACTGCACAGATAGCGAAAGCTGCATCCACTCCGACGGAGCAACAGGACGAAAGTACACGCACTGTTGAGCCGGCGGGATTCTCGCGCGGCATTGATCCGAGCCACGCCTTCTACCTCGGCTACGAACTGGCCCGTGCCGAAATCGCGCTGCATCTCGGCAAGCAGTACGTTCAGGATGAACCCATGCCCTGGGGACTGCTGGGAAATCTCAAGGCGTCGTCATCTTCTGCAATGCACAAAGTCCGGGAAGATTCCGACAGGCAATAAGCGAATGGCGCTCAGTTTGTAACCCGCCGCGTCAGCAAGGGCGTGGAACGACAGGCAAAGACAGGGAATCCCTCGCTGACGCTTTTTGAAGGTGCGAGATTCGAGTCCCGACAGGGACGCTCCTGGCGCGCCGGGATAGCCAGTGGCGTGAGCCCTCTGGTTTCAGAGCGTTCGATTTCGAGAGCCCAGAAGGGCAACGCCGTGAAGGATTTTCCATAAGGAAAACACCGTGCGGCGTTTTACGCTGAAGGCGTTCCACTCCAAAGCCTGGGGGCAGCCATTCGCGACAGCGAATGCGCCACCCCAGGAAACTCAGCGCGTGGGATTTGAACACTGAAAGTGTTCCACAACGTTTCTTGTGCAACGCTTTCAGCGTAGTTTTCCGGTCGGGGATCGCCATCTGACCGTGTGAACCGTGTCATTGCCGACCGCGTTGAAGTTCGGGTCCTGCAGAGTCCCTCCGCCGGCATTGGTCACCGTCGTCAACTGGTCGATACCGTCATAGGCATAGTTGTCGTTGTACGACTGAGCGGGCGTCACCTTCTGGATGATGCGGCCTGCCACATCGAAGTCGTTGCTCGTGATCTGAGTTCCCGAGGCCAGTCCGCTGTGTTCGACCTTTGACACTCGTCCCGGCACTCAGAATTCGTCGCCGCTGTTCTGCTTGTAGTCGGTGATCAGAGCCGTCGTGTTCGTCCCTTGCAGCCGCGTGAGCTTTTTCAACTGGCTGTTCGGATAGTACTCAAAATCCGCCGACTTCGTCCGAGCCGCATCGAGCACCCACGATGTCGCTGCCGCCCACACCTGCTGAGTCACCACGTCCAATGCACGCCCTGCCGCTCGCCTGAACACAGTTCCCGAATTCCTGCTTCTTCTGAGTCCCCATCTGATCGCCGAAAGAGAACGACGTCAGATCTCGCCGGTCGGCTGGGATTGTCGATCTTCCGTCATCGCGTTTGTGTTCCCCTCATCACCCGCTCTCTACAACCACTCACCCCGGGCAGCCATTCAGATTACTCAGCTTCTTCACACCGCGAGCTTCCGCAAAGCGGTTGATGTCCGACCGCTTTGTTGAGAACACCGTTCCGAACAGACGGTCCACTCCCGACAGTTTCTTCAGTCGGAACTTCCACACGTCCGCGCTGGTCCCGAGCCGAGTCAGCAGGCGGGACACGTCCTTCGGAACACGACACTTCCCCGGTCGCAGCAGACGGCTCGACCAGTCCAACAGCCGCAGATAAGCCGCCAGATCCATCCGCGGCGAAATCCCGATCCGCGTTCCACAACTCGCTCGGCGATCCTCAATCGGCACCAACCAGAATGCTTCGTCTTCCTCCCCATCCGTGGGGCGGGCTTCCAGCCTGCCTTCTTCCTCGATCCCTACTTCTTCTTTTTCTGCAGCCGGGCCCCCAACATTCTGTCCCTTCTCCCCCACCTCGGGGGAGAAGGTGGCCGACAGGCCGGATGAGAGGGCCCCTTCGCAATTTCCCTTCTCCCCCGCTTCGGGGGAGAAGGTGGCCGTTAGGCCGGATGAGGGGGCCTGGTCGTCGGAGGAGTTCGTGACGTCCGCCACAGCATCGTTCGCCTCACCCCCGGCCAGAATCCCCTGTTCCCGGCATCGATCCAACCGAGCCTTCACCGAAGTATGCAGCGAATCTTCCGGCGTCTTCGCCATTCCAGCAGCCAGCGGATTCAGATCCACATACGCCAGAGTCGTCAGCAACGCCTCTTCATCCAGAATCGCAATGCTCTTGAACCGACTTTCGAAGAACGTCCCTTTGCAGTTGTCTTCCCTGTTCGCCATCCGAGCCAGCGGTTCTTTCAGACACTTCATGAACCAGCCCAGCGAGTTCAGCCGCTTGCGAGTTTCCTCAACCCACTTTGCATTCTTCAACTGAAACTCGACCCATGCATCCGTGACTTCCAGAGCTTGGCGGTCTTTTCCCCGAGGCGGAAACAACCGCCCCCAGCGACGCACAACGTCCTCATCCGTCCAGCCATTCGCCACCGCATCATTCAGCAACAGGACGACGTGCAGATGGTTGTCGAGCACCGCAAAACCAGCCACATCGACGGCGAAAATCCCGGCCAGCTCCTTCAGCCGGTCCTCGATCCACTGCTTCCGATGCTCACAACCATCCCCACACAAACACGCCCGCCGCACACACCGTGAAATGC
>JANNGQ010001055.1:0-2758 GCA_031403975.1 Planctomycetota bacterium | reverse complement strand
CGACGTAAGGAGCTCTCTGAAAAATCAGCTCCTGATCCTTCTGAGCCATGCAGCCGAGGACCCCGATGACTTTCTGCGGCTGATTCCGTTTGCTGAACTTCAGTCGTCCCAGCGCGCTGTAAATCTTGTGTTCCGCATGTTCCCGGACACTGCACGTGTTGAACAGAATCGTGTCCGCATCCTTCGGATCGTTGGTCAGCTGGTAGCCGTCCTTTCGAAGAGCCGCAACGACAAGTTCGCTGTCCAGCATATTCATCTGACAGCCGACCGTTTCGATGTACAGGCGACCGTTGTGCGGCGTTGAGACGGGCGTGATCGATGATTCAGTGGGCGACATAGAAACGAAATTCAGAGGGATTCTTGCGGGGCACCGAACGGCCTGACCGTATGATCGATACAAGCACCGAAGGGTCGGCCCGGATGATAGTCAAACACCGCCGCAACAAGGTCAGTGTTTTCCGGTTTTCCACAGCGAGCAGCCGAAATCGACTCCATTTCTGCATTGACGACGAGTCAGGACGGCCCGATTCGGCTGGCAACCGCATTCCCGAGTGCGATTGCTAGCTGTTCTTCATCACGACGGCCTTTCCCACCATGATCGTACCGGCGAGGAAAACGATCAGCGGAAGATTATTCAGCATCCAGACAGGGTCGGCCATCATGCCGACCGCGCCGAAGAACAGCATCAGCAGTACGATCCGGAATGATGCCACATCGGCTCGAATCTGAATCGCGAACGGTGAATTGCCAAGGAACATGCCGGCCACGAACGCTCCCAGGGCAGGTGAGAGTTTCGCCGCGTGCACGGCCCAGGTGGCTCCCAAGCCCACAACGATGCTCACAGAAGCCCGGCTTTTTCAAAAAAGCCGGGCTTCTACGGATGTGTCTGGCGCGAGCGCTGTCAGCCAACGACAACTGATGGCTGCGTTGTCTCCGCCTGTGCAATCTGATCTGATGATGGAATCACGACGGACAGATTGAACCAAAAAGGAAGAAGACACGATGAAGTTCGGAGCCCGGCTGGTTTTCCTGCTGCTGCAATCAGCGGTTTTCGCTGCGCCGCCGGCAGCGATTCCGGAAGTTGCGCCGGAGTCTGCGGGTATGGATTCCGCGCGGCTGGCGATCATTGATGACCTCGTCGCAGAAGGATTGAGCCAGAACAAGATGCCCGGCTGTGTGGTGGTGGTCGGTCGCCGGGAAGGCATCGTGTTCCGCAAGGCGTATGGTTTCCGTCAGACGCAGCCCCAGCAAGTTCCGATGACGCTCGATACCGTCTTTGATCTCGCATCGCTGACGAAGCCGATTGCGACAGCGACCAGCATCATGCTTCTGATCCAGCAGGGCAAGCTCGAACTGAGCCAGACGGTGGCCTCGATCATTCCAGAGTTCGCTGCCAACGGAAAAGACACGATTACGATCAGGCACCTTCTGACTCACACCAGCGGGCTCATCGCCGACAATTCGATCGAAGACTATGCCGACGGTCCCGACAAATCGTTCGAGAATATCAATGCCCTGGCGCTGAAAGCCGAGCCGGGTGCTGAGTTTATCTACAGCGATGTCGGCTTCATTACGCTGGGTCGGATTGTGCAGGTTGTCACCGGCCAGAGTGTGCATGAATTCTCTCAGAACGCGATCTACAGACCGCTGGGAATGACAGAGACCGGATACCTCCCCGGCGATCCGCTGAAAACCCGCGCGGCCGTGACCGAAGAGCGCGATGGTCACTGGATGCAGGGTGAAGTCCATGATCCACGAGCCTTCAAATTGGGCGGCGTCGCCGGTCATGCCGGACTGTTTTCTACTGCTGATGATCTGGCTCGTTACGCCGTCATGATGCTGAATCAGGGACAGCTCGAAGACGTGCAGATCCTGCAGCCGGAGACATTCAGGCTCATGACCTCCGCCATCGACGTCCCGCGAGGACGACGGGCACTGGGCTGGGATGCACGCACCGGATACTCCTCGAACCGCGGCGATCTGATGTCATCACAAGCCTTCGGTCACGGGGGATTCACGGGCACCGGAATCTGGATTGATCCGCAACAGAATCTGTTCGTCCTCTTTCTCAGCAACCGAGTCCATCCGGACGGCAAGGGTCTGGTCAATCCGCTGATCGGCCGCATCGGAACCATTGCCGGTGCAGCACTGAAGTCCGTGGCCGACGCTTCCAGCGTCGGTTCGGATGCTGGAAGCATCCGCCACGTTGAGCCGGTTCTGAACGGCATTGATGTGCTGCAACGCGACGGATTCGCCGCGCTGAAGGGCCGCAACGTGGGGCTGATCACCAATCAGACCGGTCTGAACCGCGACGGCGTCAGCACGATCCGGCTGCTGCATGATGCGGACGGAGTGAAACTGGTCACTCTGTTCAGTCCGGAACACGGCCTTGAGGGAAAGCTCGACATCCCGAAGATTGGTGATCAGCAGGATTCAACAACCGGCCTGAAGGTCTTCAGCCTGTACGGCGAAACGAGAACTCCGACTGCCGCGAGTCTGGAGGGCATCGACACGCTGATCTTCGACATTCAGGACGTCGGATGCCGTTTCTACACCTATGTGTCGACCATGGGAAACGCCATGCAGGCCGCGTCTGAGCACAAGCTCCGGTTTGTAGTGCTTGACCGAGTCAACCCAATCGGCGGTGTCGACGTTCAGGGCCCGGTACTCGACGACGGTGATCAGTCGTTTGTCGGATATCACACTCTGCCTGTTCGGCACGGTATGACGGCGGGTGAGTTGGCGCATATGTTTCGTG
>JANNGQ010001054.1:0-3264 GCA_031403975.1 Planctomycetota bacterium | reverse complement strand
CGCCCCGGCGCCGTCTCCTGCTGGGCTCTGTCCGTTGTTCACTATGCCGAAGAGCGGTGCACGACTCCAGGTCAGTTTATGAGCGGGAATCACTTCTGGTTCCGCAGGGACATCGTCGGGGCGCGGCGTTTCCCGGACTTCTGGGCGCCGGAGGCGCATTTTACCCTGGGGCTTATTGACGATGGAACGACTGGTATTGTCGCGCCCGAGCCTCGCTGCGGTCATCGGATCCAGCCAAACCTGCTTCGTCTGGATGTCCAGCGAGAGCGTGCCACAAAGTTGGGACGTCACCTGGCGAGATTCCGACTGGGCTTTCCAAAGACGGTTCCGCAGGGGCGGATGGCTGCTAATCATCCGCTGCTGTGGAAAGCTCGCTGCCTTGCTAATCTGGCACGCTGGCTGTTTGTGGCTGCGACGGCACCGTTAAGGCGGTCCGGGAATCGCATACCGACGGCGTTGGTCGCTCGAATCGGAATCGCGAACAACATCGAGTGCCTTCGCTGGCGATCATCATTGTCGGGAGTCGATCGGTCCGTACCAAATCCTTAGAGCGCCTGAATATGGGAGACGGATGCAGTAAATCCCCCTCACCTTGGCCCACTTCCCCCCGAAGCACGGGGACTGTCGGTTTATCGTGGGGCAGGCTTTCAGACTGCCTCGTCAATTCAAGAGCACATTCGTTTTTTAACTCCAGGCAGGCTGGAAGCCTGCCCCACAAGGAATCAAGTCCAGGCAGGCTGGAAGCCTGCCTCACGGGGATTTCGTTGCAGATGGAAAAATGAACTGAGTCATCGCGCCGGCAGAACGGCGACAGAACCTGCGTAGCCGGGCGGCAATTCGACGTCGAAAAATGTCAGCCGTGAATTCCATTCGGCTGGCTGTTCAATGGCGAAGCCGCAGCCAATTGCCTTCAGGCCTGCTTCTCGCCGAGTCCATTCCTGAAAGAACGCCCGTTTTCGCTCATTGGCCTCCAGAGCGGCCCATGCGCGGTATTGTTCCGCGGGAAACACCGTTTGCGCGACGTCATCCCAGTCCTGTCTGTCCGTGAGTTGCTCGATATCCACGCCCAGTTCGCATGAACCGTGAAAGGCCAGGAGGACAAAGTCTCCTGAGTGCGCAACGTTGAATTGTATCGGAGTCGGGTGCTCATCGCTGCTGATGAATGGCTTGCCTTGTGCTCCGTATCGAAGTGGGACGTTGGCGGGTGGTACGTTCAGTTGGCCACCCAACATGATTCGCAGCCAAGCCCGTCCCACCAGGAACCGCTGCTGATCCGGACGCAGTAAGAATCGATCCCGATGGATCTTCTCGTCAGTCGTCAAGGCCGCATTGAGCTCCGGAAAACCCGTGTGGTGATCCGACACCTGTGCCACCCAGACTTCGGGATCGTGCGCCTGTTGGCTGATAGAGTGCTGAGCAACTTGTCCGCCACTCAGCGGCATCGCAATAGTCCCGAGTGCATCGGTTGACTCGACGGCTCTGGAGACCAATGGCAGCGGCCTGTTGAGCGTTGACGCTGGATTTGTGGCGCAACCCGAACCGCACAACAGCCGTGGCTTCAGTCTTTTCCGCAGCTCCGTCATGTCATCACAGTTTCGTCGCTGATCGGCTTCAGCAGTCTTCGGAAAAGTACGGCAAAGTCTGCCACATTCTCTGCGCTGATCAGCGAGTGGTGAGTCCCCGCCACTCGATAGAAATCCACATTGCCGCGGACAAAGCACTTCCAGAATCTCTCGTGTGGAAACGCTGGCACGTCGCCACCGGCAAAGACAACGACGTCGCCTGAATAGGGCTTCGGACGATAGTGTACATGAACCGCATCAAAGTAGTCGACGATTCTGCCTTGTTCGACATCCGGGGGCAAATCCACGGCAGTTGGTCCGGTTGGCAACTCACGCTGAGTTCCCGGCAGGTGCATCCTGAGCCATTTCAACCTCCGCTGCAGATATTGCCAGCGTTCGCCTGCCGGTTGCCTTAATGCACGACGCAGGTGGTAGCCAGCTCGCTTGAAAATCGCGGGCGTCGCAGTGCGCAGAAACACGGACCAGCCGACATTGGATGTTGCCTGAGTGTCGAACAGTGCCAATAAGGCCACCGACTCGCCTTGTGCGAGCAATTCCTGAGCCACTGCATAGGCAATCCAGCCGCCTAGTGAGGCCCCTGCCAGATAATACGGGCCGTACGGCTGCACCGAGCGGATCTCGCCGGCATAGTGCCTCGCCATTTGTTCGACGGTTGTGTGCCTCTCGGAGTTTCCTTCCAGTCCGACGGCCTGCAGTCCGTAGACGGGTCGTTCCGGACTTAACTGCTGCGCAAGATCAATGAATCCGTAGACTCCGCCTCCCCATCCGTGCATACAGAACAATGGTGGCTCATGTCCCTTTGGTTGCAGTGGAACCAGTGATGTCCACCGCGGTTTCCAATTCTGCTCGCCGATCCGCACCCTCTGTGATTCGATGGTCGGTGACTGGAACAACTCGGCAATCGATAGTCCACATTTGAGCTGCTGCTGGACTTCCGATACCAGTCTGGCAGCCAGCAGAGAATGTCCGCCGAGTTCAAAGAAGTTGTCATGGATACCGATGCGTTCCCGTTTCAGGACGGACTGCCAGATGGTCGCCAGTTGTCGCTCTAACTGGTCTCGCGGCGCTTCGTAGGCATGGCCGGTCGGGAGTTCTGTACCGGCAAGACTCAGCAGCGCTTTGCGATCGAGTTTTCCGTTGGGTGTCAGCGGGAACTCCGGGACCGTCACGAACCTTGACGGGATCATGTAGTCCGGAAGCACCTGCGCCAGTTGAGATCGCACGTCTTCCGTCGACAGAGCGGCGGGACCTCCCTGAACTCCGGCGATTCCTGCTTCAGATTCTGCGGTGACCAGATACGCCACGAGACGCTTGTCTCCCGCTGAGTGCTCCTGAGCGAGCACTACCGCATCACGGACCACTGGCAACGCACGCAGTGCGGCTTCGATTTCGCCCGGTTCAATGCGGAAGCCGCGGATCTTGACCTGCTGATCCACACGACCGAGAAACTCGATGTTCCCGTCCGGCCGATAGCGGGCAAGGTCTCCCGTCCTGTACAGCCTCGCGTCGGGGTCTGCACTGTACGGGTCGGGCACAAACCTCTGGGCGCTGAGATCGGGTGCGTTGAGGTATCCCAGTGCAAGGCCGTCGCCGCCTGCGTATAGTTCGCCCGTCATACCCGCAGCGACTGGTTGCAGAGCCTCGTCCAGCAGGTAGACCTGAGTGTTGCTGACGGGACGCC
>JANNGQ010001053.1:0-2119 GCA_031403975.1 Planctomycetota bacterium | reverse complement strand
GCATGTACGATCGGCGGCAACGTCGCAACAAATTCCGGCGGTCCTCATACGCTGAAGTACGGCGTGACGGTGAATCATGTGCTGGGCGTGGAATTCGTTTCGCCGGAAGGGGAGTTGATCCAGTTCGGCGGACCGTGCGGGCGCGGGAACGAATTCGATCTGACCGGACTGTTCGTCGGCAGCGAAGGCACTTTCGGCGTCGTGACAAAGATCTGGGTCCGCATTACGCGCGATCCCGCGGCCTGCCGTACGATGCTGGGGATTTTCAATACGGTCGACGACGCGACGCAGGCTATCAGCCGTATCATCGGAGCAGGCATCATTCCCGCGGCACTCGAGATGATGGATCAGGGAATCATCGGGGCACTGGAAGAGGCCTTCTCGTTCGGCTTCCCGCTGGATGCGGGTGCGGTACTGCTGATTGAAGTCGACGGACTGGATTGCGTTGTTGAAGAAGAGGCCGTCACGATCATCGACCTGTGCATGCAGGCCGGCGCTC
Source organism: Planctomycetota bacterium (assembly GCA_031403975.1). Lineage (GTDB taxonomy): Bacteria > Planctomycetota > Planctomycetia > Planctomycetales > Planctomycetaceae > SXXK01. The sequence continues at coordinate 1,620 of JANNGQ010001053.1, read as the reverse complement.
GTGAAGTGAAGCGATCGAAGACGGAAGAAGAACGGCTGCTGCTGTGGAAATGCCGCAAACAGGCCTTCGGGGCCATCGGTCGACTGGCTCCCAGCTGCTGCACTCAGGACGGCGTTGTTCCCCGCACCCGACTGCCCGAGATTCTGCAGTTCATCCTCGATGTGGGCCGCCGATACGACATCCGGATTGTCAATGTCTTTCACGCAGGCGACGGCAACATTCATCCGATCCTTCTGTTCGATGAACGTGATACCGACCAGATCAAACGCGTCATGGAAGCAAGTGAAGAAATCCTGAATCGCTGCATCGACCTCGGCGGCAGCGTGACCGGCGAGCACGGCATCGGTGTCGAGAAGATCAGTTTCATGAAGCGGTTGTTCACGGAGACAGACCTGCAGGTAATGGAAGACATCCGCAAGGTCTTCAACCCGACTGGTATCTGCAGCCCCGGAAAAATGCTGCCCACCGCCGGCGGCTGCGGCAGCGAACATCCCGTGAAGTCTCACCCAGGCCGACGAGCGGCGTTCTGATTCGACTGTCCCACGAACTGCCTAGGACTGGGACAGGAATAAGTGGGGCACGATTCCATCGTGCCGAGCATCCCGGCGCGCCGGGATGCTCCACGTCCGGAAGGCGACAGTTATTTCTTAGCCGGTCCTTAACGACCCCATCCAGCTCGGGGATTGTCGGCTTTTTCGTGGGGCAGGCTTCCAGCCTGCCCGGATCGGGGTCGAACATGGCACAGTCGAACTAGTCATTAAGACTGGTCTCCAGAAACCTCGCCAGTCTGTGGAAATCGCTGCCAGGCGGAATGAAACGCACGACCGTCACCAGTGACTGCGGATCAACCAGTTTCTCAAACGGAACATAATGCAGGTCCAGCTGTCCGCTGACGGAAACCATCACTCCGTTGAGTTTCTGTTCGCAAAGAGCTCGATACGCCCCGACGCCCAGCTGACTGCCAAGCATGACGTCAAAAGCGTGAGGTCGCGCACAGCGGCATTCGTAGCCCATCTGAAGTCCGGTCACTTTCCGTTTGACGCCGGTCTGCTTCTTGAATTCGTCGGCGACTCGCTTGGCGAACATCTTTCCCAGATCCACATGGGCCACGGAGATATGTCCGTGATCGTCACGCGGAACGTCTTTCAGCACCGAGTCTGACAGAAACTCGGCCAGGCCTTCGGCGAGCACAATGACTCCGTATTCCTTGCCCTCTTTCTCCTGGCGATACCGCATGACCCTGACGATCTTGTTGACGACCTTGTCAATGTCCATCACCTTGCGCGCCGGTGTGGATTCCGGGGCCACATATTTCTCGTTGATGTCCTCCACACTCAGGACCATACTGGCTTCGCCGGCGATGGCAGCTCCGTAAGCCAGCCAGCCGGCACTGCGGCCCATACTTTCCACGATGAAATAACTTCGAGCCGCTTCTGAGTCGGCATGCAGGTTGCGGATTTCCGTTCCAAGTGTCTCGACGGCCGTGAAATAGCCAAACGTGAAGTCAATCCCCATGTAGTCATTGTCGATGGTTTTCGGCACGTGCACGATCGGCATGCAAATCCGCGGGCGGAAACGTTTCGCACGTTGCCCCGGCCCTGCACCACGTAGAACTCGACC
>JANNGQ010001052.1:0-6128 GCA_031403975.1 Planctomycetota bacterium | reverse complement strand
ACTGCGAACGGTGGATGCGGTGCGAATCAGACGAGGATCGAGTCATGTCGAGCATGCACTCTGGATTGATCCGGGCCTACGCGGTTGGTTTGAGATCTCCGTCGGGGTTACAAAGGACGCTTCAATACATGCCGGATCCTTGGAAAAGCTTCGGCTGCTCTCAATGAACTCATCGACCATTCGGAAGTGTCACTGCAGTCCGATTGCGAGTCGATGGGAGTTTATCAAACGGCACAACCTTCGCACTGAGCCTGTTGACCGGTTCTGAACAGACTCCGACTCAGCCCAGCATTGCTGCGGCCAGTTGCGTCAGCTGGAAGCAGGTCTGCTGTTCCGTTTGTGAGTCGACGATGATGGAACGATCATCAGGATTCCGGGGCTGAGTCCGCAACGTCGGTTCGCTTGGCCGACGCTGCAGAATCACTCGAGCGAAATACACTGCGGGGTCGTTTCCGGCGTCGTGAGTCTGGTGCCAGATCAGGCCGGGAACAGCGGCCCGCAGTTGCTCGATTACGTTGACCAGATCCGGCGGTGATTCGAAGTCTTCCGTCCGAAATTCCAGGCGGATATGCAGCGGTCGGGCCTGCAGCGCGCGGTGCAGGTCGCCGACAGTGGACAGCAAGATCGGATGTTTCATATTCGGTGCAACATCATTCGCCGGGTCCAGAACGAAGCGGCGATACCACATGGAGGGATGCGGAACCACGAGATCGTGCTGATCAATGACCTCGTCACCGTACAGCAGCAGATCCAGATCCAGCGTGCGTGGACCCCAGTGCATGGTGCGGGTCCGGCCGAATGCAGACTCAACGTCATGCAGCGAGCGGAGCAGTTGCATCGGACTCATGTGACACTCAACCGTCGCGGCGGCATTGAGGAACGGCAATCCTGCTTCCGATCCCACTGGTCGAGTCGTCACGATTCGACTGAGCGCAAGCGTTGCAATACCACTGCGACTCAGCTCGTGCAGCGCGTTCTCAAACAGGTCTTTCGAAGCATTGACGTTGCTGCCGAGAGCAATCAGGCAAACCGGCATGCAGTCGCTCCTTCAGCGGCATCCAGGTCAGAAACTCATACCGGTCCGGCTCAGACCGAGGCCCTGTGGCACGGTGTGTCTGACAGTTCTGTCAGCTGCCGTAGTTTATCAGATCAGTGCTGATGTTGTTCCACCATGCACTGACGCCGCCCCCTGCCGATGTCACCCCGATAATGATGGCCACCAGAATCATGGCCAGCATTACGGCGTATTCGACGGCGGTTGTCGCGTCTTCAGACTTCAGGAATCTGCAAATGGATCTGAAGTGTCTCATGAGAGTGCCTGCCCGAAGTCCTGCGAAAGTCTGTAAAAAACTAGTTCCCTTTCCGGGATGGACCGGAATTTCCGCGGGTTGCGGAAGGAACTCTTTTCGAGAACCGGCTATATCAGCGTTACGATCGACAATTCCGCGCGAATCGGCACCATGCGTCCAGAAAGTAAATCAGACACTGGAGAGGATTCATGCCGGGATTTGTACTGCGTCTTCACCAGCGAATCATTGACCGCGGGACCCCGGCGCTCGTCGGAATCGACCCTCGCCGAGACTGGCTGCCGGAGATGATTCGCCGGAAGGCTGAAGCGAAGTCGTCGAATCGGGACGAATGCACGGCGTATGCCTTCGAGTCCTTCTCGAAGCAACTGATTGACATCGTGACTCCGCTGGTTGCCGCGGTGAAGCCTCAGGTGGCGTTTTTTGAACAGCTTGGCGTGCCTGGATTTGCGGCACTGCATTCGGTGATGGCGTATGCACGGCAGTCGGGCCTGATTGTCATCGCCGATGCCAAACGGGGTGACATCGGTTCGACGGCCGAAGCCTATGCCGATGCCTGGCTGGCGGGCGAGGATCCGAATGCAGCCGCATGGCCGGCCGATGCACTGACAATCAATCCGTATCTCGGCACCGATTCGCTGTTGCCATTCGTCGAAGTCGCACAACGGCGCGGTGCCGGCTTGTATGTCCTTGTCCGCACCAGCAATTCCGGAGCTTCCGAGCTTCAGGACCGCATCTCCGACGGGAGACCGCTCTACGAGACAGTCGCTGCATCGGTACAGAGACTCAGCGAGTCGACTCGCGAAGCCGGTCAGACGTTTGGATGTGTGGGAGCGGTTGTGGGAGCCACCTGGCCGACTCAGCTTCAGGAACTTCGCAGACAGATGCCGACCGTGCCGCTGCTGATTCCGGGTTACGGAGCGCAAGGCGGCACATCTTCCGATACGGCAGGAGCATTTCAGCCCGACGGTCTTGGTGCACTCGTCAACAGCTCGCGCGGAATCAACTTCGCGTGGCAGCGAACACCCTACTCGGAACAGTTCGGTGAGCAGCGCTGGCAGGAATCTGTTGAAGCGGCCACGCGGGATATGATCGCTGATCTGGTTCAAAACACTCCTGCCGGAGTCCTCTTTCAGCGCCAAGCCGCAGACGACGGCGAAGTCTGAGTCGAGCGCACTGGCGGGTGCATTCGGCATGCTCTCAGACAGATTTGCCTATGACCGGGTTGAATCCTCGTCTCCCGAGAACTCCGGTTTCAGGACGCGGATTTCTTCAGATGATTCCGGCATGGGGCGCAGTGACAATCTCAGGCCGTCGACTTCGATTTCGCGAATGCGATACACCCGCTGGCCCTCACGAGACAGGAAGGCTCCGGACAGTCCGGTGCCGAACAGCGGAAACCGCACGGACGCACGCTGGTCGTTCACTGCCGCTTCGTCACGTTCATCCGATGCCAGCACTAGCTGAATTGTCGGCGTGGACGGATACCGCAAAGTCATCCGCAGTATCTGCCCGACGTCACCGTCCGAGCGCGAATCCAGCGACGGCGTAAAACTGACCTCGAGACCTTCTTCGATTGCCCGTTGTCCGGCGTATTGAAACGTGCGCGTCCCGTCCGTGATCGACGCCTCGGCATCGTTGAGCTTCCAGTTCTGCAGCGCCGCCACGGAAATCGCATTCATGTGTCCGGAGGTTCGAGGTACCGCAGTCAGTGTGGACGCCAGATAGGTGGCCGCATTCCTGGGCAGTTCATCCGGCCCCAATAAGCGGGCACACAACAGCAGCCCGGGAATTGGAATCCGCTTCACGACTGCATCATCCTGCAGAAGTCGTGTCAGTCGCGGTTTGTCTTCAGAATGGAAATACAGCGACACCAGCGCCACGGAGCTCTGTTCAGTTTCGAGCTCTTCGTCCATGTTGCAGAGGATCAGATCTTCCGCATCACGATACGCTTCATGCCTGCCGAGCACCCAGGCGCAGACAAGGTTGGCTTCCCAGTTGCGCGTCGAGAACTCAAACGCCCTGGCTGCTGTGCGAGGTGCCTCTGGATCTTTCAGGCTTTCCTGAATCAGCGAAAGATTGGCCATACTGCTGGCCAGCATGTCGTCCTGACGGAAATGTCCCTGACCGATTTCCGCCAGTTTTTGAAATGTCTTCGCAGCTGCGTCAGTCTGACCCAGCTGCTGCTGAGTTCTGGCGACGTAGTACCAGTACGGCGGATAACATTCCATGAATCGTTCCAGCCTTGCAAGCATCCTCAGCCGTCGTTCGGAATCGGGTTCTGCAAGAGTGTCGGCCAGCAGATCCAGATCCTGATCCCGCAGCAGCCAGCGGTCCGGAATGTCGTTCTTGCGACTGAGCTTCCAGAAGCTGTCCAGAAAAGTTGACGATCGAGACATCAGCGTCGTGAACTGAGTCTTTTCAACCTGCCAAAGATCGGAATCCCGCTTGATCTGAGACGAACGATGGTCCCACCAGCTGTTGGCTCCGGTCTGAATCACTGACCCGAATTGTCCTGTTGCCGCCTGGGCTCCGATCACGAAAAAATCCGTACCCAGTTTCCGCTGCTGTCCGCGACGAGACTGCTCCGCAATGACGACTCGTTCGCGTTCACTGATTTCGACCTGACCGATCTCATCCAGAATTGCTCTGTAGAGTGTGATCACTTCCGGATCCTGGATCTGGTTGAGGTCCAGATTGTTCAGAATCCTCTGCTGCTCTTCCAGCAGAACTTTCTTCGATGGAGCTCGGCGAATCCGATGCAGAGCCGCGCGGCAATAATTGAGCGTCACGGCTGTGTTCCGGCGGCTGAGTTCAGTCGCTGGAGTTGCCGCCGACTCGGGCAAAGTACTGACCTGCCCAACTGCCGAAGCAGCCGAAACGCAGATCGTCATTGCGATGAGCACAGTTATTCGTTTCATGGTTTGAGTCACTGATCAGGCAACGTTCTCAGCTGTGGAACCAGCGACGGTCTTCGTCAGCCGGTCAGTGAGTCAGACCGGCAAAGCGCTCCACAGCCATCAACATCCCGAATCAGCCGACGTCAGCTCTTCCATGAACCGCGCAGCCGAGGACCGACAATCATTTCGTTCCGCACCGCCAAGACAACCGGCAATCCGATCTGTGGCGAACTTGGGGCAATCAAGGCACCGTTTGTGATTGGCAGGAAAGTCTGGCAATCTGCGATTCCTGCAGATGCTGGATCGTTCCGGCAATTTGTGCTGGTTATTCCGCGCCCCGTTGCTGGTGTACTTTTGCCTGGGTTTTTCCATCAATGTTGTCATGCGTCGCGCGATATCTGGCCCTTCCCTGTTCCAGCGTGTCTTCTCTTTCGGCTTTCCGGTTTCGCCGAAAACCGCTACAGATCACAGCCTGAATTTCTTCGACGGGGCAACGACACGGAGGTTACTTGTGCGCGATCAGTTTCTGTCGTTTTCTCTGCCTCTGATCGGCAGCGAAGAAATCAATGAAGTCGTGGAAGCATTGAAGTCCGGCTGGCTCACATCCGGCCCGAGGACTCGCCGATTCGAACAGGAATTCCGTGACATGGTCAGAGCTCCTGCGGCTCTGGCGTTGAATTCCTGCACGGCAGGACTGCACATCGCGCTGAAAGTGCTGAACATCGGCCCGGGCGATGAAGTGATTACGACGCCGATGACGTTTGCTGCATCGGTCAACGTGATTGAACACGTCGGCGCTCGTCCGGTTCTGGTGGATGTAGAACCGGACACTCTGAACATCCGGCCGGATGCCGTCGAGCAGGCGATTACGCCCTCGACAAAAGCCATCATCGCCGTCCACTACGCCGGGCATCCGGTCGAGCTGAATGCACTTCGGTCCATTGCAAACGAGTACGGCGTCCACCTGATCGAAGACGCCGCTCATGCCGTGGGGGCGACATTTGAAGGGCAGCCGATCGGTTCAGGGTCGAATCTTACGGCCTTCAGTTTCTATGCGACCAAGAACCTGACCACTGGCGAAGGCGGAATGCTGACCGGAGACAGCGATCTGCCAGCGCCTGGCAGTCGTCGAAGGTGCCCTCGATGGCGATCGCGTGGACGTTATCGTCGCCGGCGGTCGTCATCATGCGGCGCTGCACCTCGGAGATGCGGCCGATCGGGAACAGCACGAAGACGTCGGCGCGCGCGCGGCCGCGGAATGCCTCGACCGCTGCGCCGCCGGTGTCGCCGGAGGTGGCGACGACCACGGTGGTGCGCTCGCCGCGCGCGGTGAGGATGTGATCCATCAGCCGGCCGAGGAGCTGCATCGCCACGTCCTTGAAGGCGAGCGTCGGGCCGTGAAACAGCTCGAGGACGAACAGGTTTGAATCGAGTTGCACGAGCGGCGCGACGGCCGGATGGCGGAAGGTGCCATAGGCCTCGCGCGCCATGCGGGCGAGATCGGCTTCCGGGATGCTGTCGCCGACGAAGGGCTTGAGCACCTCGACCGCAACTTCGGCGTAGGGCTTGCCGGCAAAGCCGGAAATCGTTGCCTCCGAAAGCTGTGGCCAGCTTTCAGGAACATATAGGCCGCCATCGCGGGCGAGCCCGGCGAGCATCACCTCGACAAAATCGAGCGGGGCGCCACCGCCCCGCGTGGAGATATAACGCATTGAAATAACTAGCTTTTGTCCAAGAGTAACGAGGGATTTGACCGCACCCTAACCCCGCGCCCGGCCTTGCACAAGAAAGCCCGGTGCGGCGGTCAAGGCCGCCGCCCAAACCGCGCAGCCAGCCAGGCGACGTAGACGCCGCCAAGGGCCAAGGCCAACCCGACCCAGGTCAGCGCATATTCGAGAAGCTTGTTCGGCATCTTCACTTC
>JANNGQ010001051.1:0-3709 GCA_031403975.1 Planctomycetota bacterium | reverse complement strand
GGAAGGTACTCCATTAAAATGATGCGTCCATTCCGATTTAGCAGGCAACACGTCGAACATGAATTCAATGGCCCGCGCTGCTCGCCCCGATGGTTTCGTGGCATTGCACCAGCTTCGCTGTCGAGGATGTTCAGGCTGCGTTGTGTGATGGTCATCATTGCCATTTCGGTGTCTGTTCCAGCCGGGTACTCCGACGAGAAATCGCGACCCGTCGTCGTGCTGACACCGGAAGCGGAGGCGATCCACTCCGCCGGAATGCTGTTCGACGGTCACAACGATCTGCCATGGGAGATCCGTGAAAAAGGCAACTCGTCATTCGAAACATTGGACATTTCCCACGAACAGCCGAGCCTCCACACGGATATTCCGCGCTTGCGAAAAGGTGGCCTGAAGGCTCAGTTCTGGTCCGTGTACGTCCCGTCCGAAACGGACAGAACCGGCGATGCTCTGCTGCAGACGATGCATCAGATTTCCATTGTTAAAGCCATGGTGAAACGCTATCCGGAGACGTTTGAGTTCGCATCGAATGCGGACGACATCGAGCGAATTGTGAAATCCGGCAAGGTAGCGTCCATGATGGGTGTCGAAGGGGGCTACAGCATTGAAGAAGACATCAGCAACCTCCAGCGGCTCTATGACCAGGGTGTGCGGTACTTGACACTGACTCACTCGAAATCGCTGTCGTGGGCGGATTCCGCAACTGATACACCTCGCGCCAACGGTCTGTCAGACTTCGGACGCGAGGTGATTCTGGAAATGAACCGGCTGGGAATGCTGGTCGACCTTTCGCATGTTTCTCCGGAGACCATGAAGCAGTCTCTGGCAGCCACGAGAGCACCGGTGATCTTCTCTCACTCAAGTGCGCGTGCGATCTGTGACCATCCTCGAAATGTTCCCGACGATGTCCTGAGGCTGGTAGCGAAGAACGGCGGAGTCGTGATGGTGAATTTCTATTCGGCGTTCATTGTGCCGACGGAACAGCTCAAGAGAGACAAAGACGCACGCGGAACAATTCATGACGTCGTGGACCACATTGACCATCTGGTGAAGATCGCGGGAATTGAACATGTGGGCATCGGTTCCGACTTTGACGGCGTCCCACGGCTTCCCGTGCAGTTGGAAAGTGTCGCGGCGTACCCGCTGATTACTCAGGAACTGCTCAATCGCGGATACGACCATGAATCCATCCGCAGGATTCTTGGCGGCAATGTGCTGAGAGTCCTTGGCGCGGCGGAAAGTGTTGCCACGGCGATGGCCGCACCAGGCGAGAGGAGGACTGGTAACGGACAGAAGACGAAGTGATTGATTTCAATGAGACTCCATCGGTGATGTCGATCTTCCGGAATTCCTGTCCCACAGGTATCCCTTGTCGCGGGCTTCGCCTGCAACCGAAACGAGATTTGTTTCAACCGCAGAGGGCGCGGAGGATCGCAGAGGAACGAATAACGCGGAGTCGACATGGACTTCTCTGCGTACCTCCGCGTCCTCTGTGGTGAAACCTGCTGTTTTCGTTTCACCTGTCCCGCCATGAATTCTTCCCTCCTTGCGCAAATTTAAAAACGTGAGTAGTACGGATTTCACTGATTAACACACGGCGATTTATCCGTGTGATCCGTGAAATCCGTGGTCGAGAAATGAGATTGAAATTGCGGCGACGGCCGCTAAACGCCAGGCACAAACTTCCGAGTCCTGCGCAGATTCAAAAGGTAAGTCGTTCAGAAAGTACAACTGAAATGAACGGAATTGATGTTTTGCGTGCGTCCCTTGGAACGTCGAAATTCATGATCGAATGGGTTATTTCCGATCTGTCCGACGCCGATCTGCTGGTCCGTCCGGTTCCGGAGGCGAATCATTTTGCCTGGCAGCTCGGGCATCTGATCGAGTCGGAACGGAGCATGCTTCTCGAACAGTGTCCGTCGGCTGTCATGCCTGAACTCCCCGCTGGCTTCGCCGAAGCGCACTCCAAAGCGACAGCCGCGTCCGACGGTCCACAGGAGTTTCGTTCCAAAGACGAATATGTGGCTTTGCTTGGAATAATCCGCGGAGCAACTCTGGCCGAGCTTGGCCGGATGACCGATGCCGACCTCGACCGGGCCACCGTGGGAAGCCTTGCAGAATTCTTCCCCACGCTGGGATCAATTTTCAGCATGTTTTCTGACCACATCATGATGCACATGGGCCAGGCAACAGTGGTGCGGCGGAAACTGGGTAAGCCGGTGCTGTTCTAAGCTTTGATCAACAATGTGACGTCAGAGATTCCTGGTGATGTATCGCGATGCGTAATTGACGGGCCGTGCTGCCGACTCTATCCTGTCACCGTCACTGAAAGGGCTGGCGAGTCTGCATTCGCCGCCATTCGAGAATTCTGCCCGCCGTATTTCCCCGCCTTGATGTTTGAAGTCCAGCGTTGCGAATCTTCCGCAACGAAGCGGCTGCAGCCTTTCCCGACAGTGTTTCCTGCCACTGTAACCGGATTCGTGTGTCGAAGGAGCGACGCTCAGAATCGAACGCGGAATGCGTTGGGTGTTGGAGTTCTTCCATGCGTGTTGAGTTCTTGCCGGGTTTGTTGTGCCTGGTAGCCGGAATTGCAGTGGCAGATGCTCCTGATGTGCCTTTGAGCGAAGGTGATGCGGCCCCGGTATTTGAAGCCAGGACCGCGAGTGGAGACATTTGGCGCTCTGAGGATCATGTAGGAAAACACTCGGTTGTCCTGTATTTCTACCCGGCAGACCTCACGAACGGATGCACGAAGCAGGCCTGCAGTTTTCGCGATGGAATGAAAGAACTTGAGGAAGCCGGTGTTGAGGTGATTGGCATCAGCGGAGATTCGCCGCGGAATCATGAGTTGTTCACACGGGTTCATGGATTGAATTTCTCGCTGCTGGCCGATGAGGACGGAAAAATCGCCCGCTCTTTTGGCGTTCCGGTACGCGAGGGAGCCACAATTACAAGGATGGTTGACGGAGTGGAACAGACCTTGACTCGCGGAGTCACCGCCAGCCGGTGGACGTTTATCATCGGTAAAGACGGCAAGGTCATCCACAGAGATACGGCAGTCGAAGCTGCTGAAGACTGTCGGAATGTTCTGAAAATCGTTAGACGTCAGACGGTGGATTCCCAATAATCCGGTCGTCGTAAGCCAGCATGAATCGATGCACGGAGGGATTCGGTCATGCCGTTATTCCATCCGTGCGGATGGGTCTCTCTGTGTGTGGAGAGGCTGTTTGTTTTTCGAATAGTTCAAGTCAGGGAGTTCTGAAGAATGAGGAAGTTCGCTGCACTCTGTTTGATGGGCCTGACAATCGTCAGTGCTCAGTACGTGAATGCCGCAGACCTTAAGTCAGGTTTGCAGATCGATGACCTTCCGCTGCCATTCCATGTCACGGACATTACGGGTCCTTCCGCAGGCGAAAAGCTATGTTATCGCTGCCAGTATGGTGATCGCCCGGTCGTCAGCATTTTCATCCGCAAGATTGATGAAAACGCGACAAAGCTGATCAAGGAACTGGATGCAGTCGTCGGCAAGAACTCGGAAGAAAAGAAGATGGCCGCATTCGTGACTGTCCTGAGCGATGACCCGGATGCTCAGGAAACCGCCCTGAAGAAAACCGCCGAAGAGAACAAGATCGAGCACACGCCACTGACCGTTTTTGAAAACAACGTCGGTCCGGCCAAGTACAAGATCAACGAAAAGGCCAACGTCACGGTC
>JANNGQ010001050.1:0-4224 GCA_031403975.1 Planctomycetota bacterium | reverse complement strand
GGATCACGAAGTTGTGCGACATGCCGACGTCGGTGTTGCGCAGGACAATCCGGATGCGTTCGCCGGCACGCGCGTGCAGCGTCGGGTTGGGCACCGGCTGCCCACCCCGACTTGCCGGAGTACGCCGATGCGCTCGCGGTGACCATGCTTTCGCTCAGTGTCATGTACTCTCAGTCCGGTCGAAACGACCAGGCGTACGAGGCAAACATGCAGGCCATCAAGGGCTACGAGCGTCTGGTGCAAGGTCACCCTCAAGTGGTCGATTACCAATTGTCGTTGGCTCAGGCCAGCAACAACCTGGGAGTCCATTTTCGAGGCCGCTCGCTCGACGACCAGGCAGAACCCTATTACCGCGCCGCGTGCGACACACTGCAACGGTTGACCGAAACCTATCCGGACGTATCGATGTACGCTCTATCGCTGGGAGTTGTCCGGCTGAACACCGGTAATCTCTTGCGTGACCTCGGCAAGCACCCGGAGGCTATGGAATCCTATTCCCGCGCACGACAGGGATTGAGTGGAATTCTGGCGAAAGAGGCTCGTCATGCAGTGGCGAACCTGGCCCTGACACTGGTGCATGGGGGTGAGGCCTTGACGCTTGCCCGGCTCGGTCGTCATGCCGAGGCCAAACTCGGTATCGAGACCGCCTTAAATCTCAGTCTTGAACCGCCGTCGGCCGAATTGCGTTATGATCGCGCACTCGTGCAAGCCCTCGCGGACCGCCACCAGGCCGCCGTCGCGGAAGCGGTTGAGGTGGCCGACGCGCCTGAGGTGACCGGTCGCGAAATGCAGGGACTGGCGGCCGCCTGCGCGCTCTCGGCCGCCGCCGCCGTACGCGACGCGTCAACGCCGGCTGGGGAACGTAGCGATTTACGCGAGCAATACTGCCTTCAGGCGATCGAACTTCTCCGCCGAGCTGAACAGCGGGGCCAGTTTCGGGTGCCCGCAGCGATCGACCAATTGCGCCAGAATCCTGACTTCGCCCAACTTCATTCGCGCGACGATTTCAAGATGCTCATTTCCGAATTGCGGACGACGCTGGATCCTGAATGACCTCAAGGGCAATGAAGTACTCTCCTAGCATCTGCCTGTCACTTGCTTGCCAGAACCACCTGAAGTCGGGCGGTTCTTCGAAGTCATCGTGGCCAGGCTGCGACGCGGCGCGAGGTCGTCGAACGTCACGTCCCGAGTCTCGTTACATGGGCCGGTTCTCACTCGAGCGGGACTTTCTGATCCAGGTCCGATCGGGTATGGAGTACTCCAAGCTCAATCCACCAAAATCCGTCAGGGCCGGTCCGTACATCAAGCAACCGACCGGTTACCGGGCGTTCATTCCCAAACCACTTCCACCAAATCCGCCCATCCCTATCGAGGGAGATTTGCAGGTCCTTCTGTCACAAGCTGATCGAGCGCTTGGTCGACTGGATAGCTCAATTCAAACTCTGCCGCATCCGGATCTGTTCGTTTACATGTACGTACGGAACCCGCAATCGCAGGTTCATGTCTAAGAGGTACATCGACTTGTTTCACGAACCGCAAACGGAAACGGGCAACTGATCAATGGACTCGCACGATCTGCTTTTCAAACTGAGAAACGACGGTGCTTACAGTCGGTAGCCGTCGAAGTGGCGAGATTGAACGCGATCCCAACCTTCGGACGGTCATCGATGCATGGCCGACTTTGCCCGCAGTGCGACGGCGGCAGATTGTCCGACTGTGCAAACGGCAGCACTGATCTCAGCGCGGATCGAACAGGTGCGGGAGGTGCTATCACCCCGACAGCGCTGGTGGTGGCGGTGTCTCGCAGCAGTCCCGTGCCGTTCCTCTGGCCGCTGGCGTTGCCGTCTTCGGACGGTCGGCCGAACCGGTGGCACGAATCGGGAATCGAAGCTGCCCGCCTGGCGGAAACTGAGTGTTTGCGTTCCGTGGCCAATATGGGCGTTGTCGGGATGTCGAAGTCACTTCGAGTTAGACTCGTTCCGTCTCGACACCACAATCGAAAGGGACGGAGCCGTTCGGAAGTCGCACATCCCAGGAACGAATCTCTCTGTCGACTGACAACTCAATTCGGCCAGAAACCGCGGGCAGCTGTTCCGGGACCTGAAAGTAGATTCTTCCCGGCCCAACCTTGGAAAGCGGAATTCGGCGGCCATCGACCACAAGGACGGCTCGGACATCCGCCGAATGCGATTGCTGTAAAGACGAAAGCAGACTCATGGAAACATTTTACCGCGAAGAGTACGAACGATTGCAGACTTACGTCCAGGCTCGTGGAGCCGAACTTACCGAACGGTTTGGTTCGGGTCAAGACGGTCTAGTGTACGCGACCAACCGGGAATCGGCGGTCAAAGGCCTGCGGTTCGCGAAACTGTTCAAGAATGAACGGGACGTTTATTTGCGACTGGCTGAACATGAGTGCGACGAAATCGCTGGTTTCGCCGTCCCTCGAATGATCGACTCGGATGATGAACTGTGGATCGTCGAAATGCAGATCGTGTTGCCACCATTCATCGTCGACTTCGCTGGGGCATCTCTGGACAAACGCGCTCGAATCTTCAACGAGATGTCGGAGGAAGGCTGGGCCGAATGGCAGCAGGAACGAATCGAAATGTTCGGCGAAGACTGGCCCAAAGTCGAAGCGGTGATGGCGGAGCTTCGGAAGATGGGGATTCATCTCAGTGATGTGAAGCCCGGCAACATCACAGTTCGAAACCGCTGACCGATCAGAATAGTGTGTTTCAAGCATTCATCCAACAAAAACGGGGCTTCCGCGAACATGCAGAAAACCCTGCAAAGTGGTCCCAACAGGACTTGAACCTGTGACCTTTCGGATGTGAACCGAACGCTCTAACCAACTGAGCCATGGGACCTGGAGGGGCGAAGAATACGGAGTGCTGATTCAGGAAGCAACGTCATGGACCGGAGTCTATTCCCCGGAGCGGGATCATGTGCGATTCCCGCGACGGTCGACTGATCAGATCGCGAAGTCTGTTTCTCGGCCGAGGATACGGTCGACAAGATCCTGAGGGAAGTCGACGGAGGGTGACCGTTCCGGATCAAGGTCAGTGGGGTTGATGCCGCAATACACACTCCATGGACCAAGATGCCTCCAGCGGCCCGCTCGTTTGGGTTCGCCGGGGAGAACCGGAGATGTGCAGCGGTTGCAGCCGATGGTGGCGAAGCCCTGCTTGTGGAGTGGGTTCAGGATAACATCGTGCTCCTGGATGTAGGTGTGAAGCTGTTCGTCCGAATAATTTGCCAGCGGGTTGACTCTCACGCAATTGATGCGGTTGTCAATCGCGAGGATCGGGCAAATGCCCCGACGTCCGCCGTCGGCTCGACGCAGGCTGCCGATCAAAGCGTCATACTGACCCTTCACCGCATCCATCGGTTCGGATTTCCGCATTTCGCAGCATTGCTTTTGTCCGTCAGGCGTCAGATACAAAACGCCGTACTTTTCGGTCTGCTCGTCCATGGACAGTTTTGGCGACAGCGTTTCAATCTTCAGGCCATATTGCTGCATCAGGCGGTCGCGGGTGTCGAGTGTCTCCTGATACAGGACTCCGGTATCGACGAACACAATCGGAATATCCAGCGGCGCGGAATAGAGCATGTGGCAGATCACGTTGCCGGATTCCTGCATCGATGACATCGCTGCGACTCGCTCGCCGAAGATCTCCTTCGTCCACTGCAGCAGTTCCTGCGGAGTGCGATCGTCAAAGGTGCGATTCAGGGCCACCAGATCGGCCTGAGTGAGACGGGCCATAAGTCGGTTCCGAAGTCCGCCCGGAACTCCGGACGTCTCTCAACAGCCTGTCTCCAGTTGCCGTCCGGCAGGTTCGCCGGACTTCCTGCAAGCAATGGTGTTCAGACGCCCGGATGATAGCGGGAACGGGAATGCAGGAAAGAGTGGGCGGCAGTAGGCAGTGGGCAGTAGGCGGCGGAAGTGAAATAACCTGAAGAGGCTGTGAGTTTTTCCCGCCAGTCGGGTTTACCCCGGTGGTTTCTCGGCTTTTTGCACTACTCCGGTTGCACCAACACTCGTGTTTTCGACCAGGGCGCAAGCCGCAAAACCAGCCGGCCGAGCCAGGTGGCGATAAAGTCACAGTCTTGAAGCGTCAGCGAGGAACACCACAACGAAGAGGAACACGACAACGAATCTGGTCCTCGCTGACGCTTTTTGAAGTTGCGCATTTCAGGCCCGGTGGGCCGATCCCGGCGCGC
>JANNGQ010001049.1:0-4746 GCA_031403975.1 Planctomycetota bacterium | reverse complement strand
GTCGTTTCGGTTTGCCGTATATTGACCGCGGACCGGAGAACTCAGCTTCGATACTCATGGACCGACATCCGCTGAGCGAACAGGTCCGTTGGATCTGGACTTCCCGGACGGATTCGAACTACCCTCCGAAGGAATTGACTGTCCAGAGGTTTTTGGGCGAACGGCCGCAGGAAAATAACCCGCAGCGTCAGCGAGGCGCGGCACAACGCGCCTGTCCCTCGTTGACGCTTCGGGTTACAACAGGGATGTTCTTTTCTGCCGTTCGGCTGATGTTTCTTTCTGTCCCCGTACTGTCGAGCCCCAGCCGTATGCCACTTCAGATTCTGCAATCGGGCAATATCGGCGACTGGCTGCAGTTCCTGTCCGGCTTGGCGACTCCTGTCATCACCGTCGTTGCATTGCTGCATCTGCTGTTTTTTGCGTTCCTGTGGCGATGGTGTAACCGTGACCTGAAGCTGATCGCGGGGACTCTGGATGACTATACGCGGGGGCTGAAGTATCGCAGTGTTCTGGACCGATCGGCCCCGCTGACCACTCAGATTGATGCCTTCGTGCAGGACGTCAACGATGTCCTGTCCGACAGCAGTCGGGCGGATGACAGAACCGAATGCCTCCGCAGGATGCACATTCTTGACGAGAAACGTCGGTACCTGGAATCGCTCGCCTTCGAAACGGCCGCACATTCCGCACGTACGATGATCGAAGCGTATCCGTTGAGCGGTGTGCTGGGGACCGTACTGGCGATCGGGGCGGCGCTTCAGTCAGACGCGACTTCAAAGTCTGCGGCCACAGTGAATATCGTGATGGAACGCTTCGGTGACTCCATCTGGGCCACGTTTACAGGATTGTTTGCGGCAGTGGTGCTGATGTTCATCAACAGCCTGCTGGAGATTCGTTTCACACGACTGACGGACAGCAGGACTCATGTGCGCGACATGGTGGCTCGCGCTAAACGGGAATTGGGAATGGCAGTGCGGGCACCCTGGGAGAAGCCCTGATGCTCAGCCGTCGCCGTCTGACGCTGCAGCTGACTCCGCTGCTCGATTTGCTGCTGATCGTGATGTTCTCGCAGTACATCGAGAACCGTCACAGGACAGTTACGACACAGGAAGAGATGGCCGAACAGCGCAAAGCCCTGGATGACGAACGATTGCAGCTGAATCAGGAATTGTCTCAGCACCAGGTCGAGCTGGAGCGGGAATTCGCTGTGCAGCGCGAGAAAATCGATTCACTGCGGCAGGTGTACGATGAGCGGTTCCGGAGCATCATCGACCAGCATCATCAGATCGGGTCGCTGATCGCTGAAACGCTGAATCTGCCGGGAGCCGTGATTGCGGAGGTTCTCAAACTGCGAACGGCGGGTTCACCGGACGATGCAGATCGACTGACCGCTGCGACCGCACAACTGCAGGAGCTGATGACAGCCCGCGGTGACGATGTCTTCCGTTTCTTCGTCAAAGTGGACGAAATGCAGAAGCATGTGAGCATCTGGGAAGTCCATGTGCAGGACAACGGTCAGGCTCTGATCTCTGACGGCCAACAGTCATTCACGGCCGACTTTTCCAGCGAGGCTGACTTTGCGGGTCGGCTGTTCGAATCGAGCAAAGCGTTTACAGAACCGAAGACACTTGTCATTGTTCTGTTGTCCTGGGGCGACGCTCAGGCCGGCAATCGACAGCAGGCCACGGATGCCATGACCGCGTTCATGGAACAACTTCGTCGAGACGCCGCCGGAACCCGTTGGTATGATTTCTCAATCGTCGGCTACCGGGCTCAGGGTCCGATCTTCACTAAACCGCCGACACTATAATCGGTCGTTCTCGCAAACCTGCCGGAATCTGATTAGCGTTCATTAGTGTTCATCAGCGGTTTCCACGGTTGCGGTCAGAACTTTGTCAAACCGCTAATGAACGCTGATAGACGCTGATGCGGAACAACTCAGCGTTGGCAGTTGCTTGAATTGAGGTCATGTATGGCTATTTCACTTACCGGGAAAGTTGTTAGTTGTACTTCGCGGGCCGGGAGTGGGGGGGGTGCGATTCTGATCGGGCTCGCCCTGTTTCTGTTGTTTCGCGGCTTTGGTCCGGGCGGAACAGGAGCAACAGGTTCGGGTACCGGAACGGATTCCTCAACCAACGGTTCAGCCATGATCACAAAGACTGCGCCGGGTTCGAAGGATTTTTCGACGACCACGACGTCGCTGGCCGCGCCGGACAGTATCTCAGGCGGGATGACTGAGAACGAGAAAAAGGCGCTCTCCGGAGACATACTCACGGTGCTGATCGACGAGCACGATTACCTCATCGAGATTCCCGGATCGCCCGATCCGATCTTTCGCCCGACTCCGCTGGAGCGCATTGTCGAACTCGCGAGGATCACGGACGGCGACACAAACGGTACGCGAGTCCGCATCCTGCGCCGGCAGAGTTCAAGAGCATCGGCTGAAGAAAAACTCAAACTGGAACTCGAAAGACAAGGTATCCACGACGACGCGATCGTGATGCCCAGCGAATTCGTGCCGTGAATGAGCGGAGAGTGCCGGTTCATTCCGCCTTCGCGCGCCCTGTCTTCGGATCGACCTGCAGATTGAGCTGTTCGTCGTCCGCGACATAGAACACGAATCCGTTAAACATCTCGTCAACAGTCTGAGGTCCGTATCGCACCGTATGCGCCGGATCGGGGTTGTACGGATTGAACGCTGAATTGTCGAAATGTGCCACGGCTTCCACGGCCGTGCCTTTGGCGAGGCGCTTTGTCCCTGCCGCAATTTCGTACCCCAGCTGCCATTCGAAGTTATAGTTCGGAATCTGCAGCAGCGTTTCCCGCCTGGCATCCGCAGTGACCGAGCTGAACGTCATGTCCCGGCCCCGGACGTGCATGTGAGTGAACAACCCCAGCAGCGTGGCATCGTGCTCCATAATGTGACTTGAGCGGATCGTAAACGCGGGATCATGAGGTGTGATCTTCCAGCCTCGCGGGTCAAGCAGAAAGTGCCGGAACTGTTTATTGACGACACCGCGGGGATATCGCAGTCCGATCTGAATCCGGCACCGCTCGTCTTTGCCCGTAGTTGTGTAGTGGATCTGCAGGCCAAGACCGGAACCTTGGGGGATGCGACAGGCAACCCCGTTGTTAAATCGTCCCAGATCCAGTGGTTGGCCTCCCGGAACATAGCCGGTGATGAATGTCTCCTCGCCGGCTCCGTCGGTCGTCACATACGCCATGTTGCAATGATGCACGACGCTGCGGTTGTCAGGCTTGATTTCGACCGCCTCAACCCACGTATCGCCCAGAAAAATGTACGGCAGCACGCTGTAGCGATAGTCCACAAACCCAGTGGCCGGAACGGAATGTTCCTCGACCATCGTGATGATCAGATCAGGTTCGCCGATTCTCCAATCGCCTGACGGAGGTTCCGGAACAGGCGTCGCCGCGAGTGTATCGCCGGCCGCGCAGCCGGTGTCCACCCAGCGCAGCAGCGTCCGGCATTCTTCACGAGTCAGTGACGCATCATTCTGAAAGGTCCCATGATTCGCGCTGGCGTACCATGGCGGCATAGTTTCGTCCCGGACGACTTCCGCGATCATCTGCGCATGGGCCGTGGCGTCGTCGATCGTCAACAGCGGAAACGGAGCGGAACTTTCAGGGCGATGACATTTCGTGCAGTGCTGAAACAGGATGACGTCAATCCCGCCGTAAAACTTCGGCACCGGCAAATCGGAGGTTGTTGTGGGCAATGATGTAATCAGGCAGCCGTCGACAGTCGTCTGAGGATGACTCACCGGCTGCCCGGCCAGGACTTCCTTCAGTGCTTCCTCCAGATCGCGCCGCGTGGGTTCCGGTCGAGAACCGCCCAGCCGCAGCTGATCATCAAATCGGCCTCGGTATTGCAGCTTCAATTCCGGATCGAGAACGACAACCTCCGGCGTTCGCTGCACACCGAGTGCTCGGACACACGAATGGTCGACGTCTTTGACGAACGCAAACGGCACATCGAAATCTATCGCTTGTGCCGCCATCTCGCGAATCGTGTCGTCGACCCCGACATTAATCGCCAGGAACTGCACATCGCTGTCTTTGTAAATCTGCTGCAGCGCTACCAGTTTTGGCAGTGTCTGCTTCACCAGGGGACATTGGGTCGTGGTGAAGACGATGACCCAGGCTTTGTGCCTGCCCATTTCCGAAAGACTCCGCGGCAGCGCGCGGATATCCTTGAAACGCAGATCGGGTATCCGGGAACCGATCTCAGGGACGGCAGCGCCCGTGGAAGAGTCATCAGCAGTAGATGCACCCGGAAACAGCGACAGAGCCATTGCTGCTGCCAGAATCTTTGAACTGAAGTGCATCGAATCAACCTTGCAGTGAGTGATCCCGCCGTGAGGGCCGTCCCGATCGTGAACTACGCAACCACAACGGAGTTTGATTGTGCGGACTGCCCGGCGTGTCGTCCAGTCGAGTGTCTGTATTGTTGAATTCCTAGCGTCGGACGTGTGCCCCGTCACGACTGAATGTTCGGGTAGCCAGATTCGCGAGAGCTTGTCATTACCCACATTTTGTGTCGTGAAAGGCCGCGCTTTCCTTGTAGCCACCGTCGCCCGACGGTAGGCGCCCAATGGCACTCACTTTGTGGAACAATTGTCCCCAATTGTTCATCCTGTCGCAGGCGGAACAGTTGAGACAACTGTTCTACACTGTGGCGAATCCGCCAAAGTGAGTGCAATTGGGTGGGCGCCCCATCTCCGCCCC
>JANNGQ010001048.1:0-2370 GCA_031403975.1 Planctomycetota bacterium | reverse complement strand
ATGCGGAACAATGGTATGCCCTGCTGCCACCGGCGGATTACCAGATCCTGCGTGACCGTGTCGACATCGATTTTTCCGCCACGAACAAGACACTGTTTGAGGCGGATGAAGCGGTCAGCATGGACGTGTTTATCAAGAACGTCCCCACGCTGATTGTCAAAGTCTTTGAAATCAACACCGCGAATTTCTATCGCGATTTTGATCGGGACGTCAACACGGACATCGATCTCGATGGTCTGGTGGCCAACAAGGAAGACACACTGGTCTATGACGAAGCCCCATTGCGTCGCGTGCGACGTCACTTTGAGTTTCCTCAGTTGTCAAAACGCGGAACGTACGTCATCGATTTCATCGGCAATGGCCACAGCAGCCGCGCGCTGATTCGAAAGGGGCAGCTCAGATTTGTAGTGTCCACGACTCCCGCCGGGCAGCAGTTCAGGATCTTCGATGAACTCGGCAAACCAGCGGATTCGCCGACCGTGACGCTCGGTAGCCAGAAATACGAAGCGGACAAAGGCGGAAATGTCATCGTGCCCTATTCGACGGCTCCTGGACGTCGATCGGTCATTGTGTCCTCCGGCGAGTTTTCCACGCTGGGTTACTTTCAGCATGAATCGGAAAACTACGAACTGCGAGCCGGAATACTGGTCGATCGCCAGTCACTGCTGCGGCTGCGCAAAGCGAAAGTCATTGTCAGGCCTCAGTTGCTGCTGAATGGTACTCCGGTGTCACTCCGGCTGCTGAAGAACGTCCGACTGACCCTCACATCGATGAACCACGATGAAGTGTCGACGACATCGACTGTCACGGACTTCGTGATGGCGGACGATCGCGAAACTGAGCACGAGTTTCTGGTTCCGGATCGTCTGTCATCCATAGCATTTACGCTGACCGCTCAGGTCAGAAACCAAAGCCTGGCCAGGGACGTCGACCTTGCCGTCGGTGACACAGTGGCTGTGAATGCGATCGATCGGACTGAAAAGATCGAATTCGCTCATTTGTCCAAAGTCGACAACCGCTACGTCGTCGATGTTCGCGGTCGCACGGGCGAACCAATGAGGCATCGACCGGTACAATTGACGCTTCTCCATCGCGACTTCACGCGTGAAGTGATTGTGTCGCTGCGGTCGAATGCCGAAGGGAAAATCGATCTGGGCCCGCTGACCGATATTACTTCGGTCAAAGCACAGCTGACAAACGGCATCGAGCAGTCATGGCAGATCGGCACCGATCAGATCGACCAGATTCGCGTGGTCCATGCAGAGGCGGGCCCCCTCGTTCGCGTGCCGTGCCTGCTGTCCGACGGTGTGCCCTCACGCACGGAAATCTCTCTGTGCGAACTGCGAGGCGGTGAGTTCTATTCGGACCGGTTTGACGCAATCCGAGTTAAGAACAGCTTTGCGGAAATCAGCGGTCTGACGGCGGGCGACTACAGTCTGCTGCTGCGGGATTCGGGGCATCAGATTCTGATTCGACTGACCAAAGGCGGCAAGCTCGGCCAGTTCCTGCTTGGCAATTCACGTTTACTCGAACAACGACGCCTTGCTCCGCTGCACATCAGCTCAATTCAGAAAGTTGAAGATCAACTGAAAATCAAAGTGGAAAATGCTACAAAGCTGGCTCGGGTTCATATTTTTGCAAACAACTTTGTGCCAGCCGTTTCTCACTTTGAAAAACTTACCCGAGTACTGAATCCCGGAGTCCTGGTGCAGGAGCAGATCGATCCGCTGTCCGCTTATGCACAGGGACGCAGGATTGGTGACGAGTATCGCTATATTCTCGATCGACGACTGGCCGAGAAGTATCCCGGCAACATGAATGCCCGACCGGAAGTTTTGCTTAATCCCTGGGCTGTCCAGTCCACTGAAACAGAACGCCAGGACGCTGCTGCAGGTGATGATTTCGCGCCGAAAACGGAAGCTCCGGGGCCTGCGAGCGAGATGGATGCAGAAGCGGCAGGCGCGGCAGGTCTGGCGGGCGATTTTGCCAATCTCGACTTCATGGCACAGCAGGCCGTGGTCGCGACAAACCTGATCATTGACGAGAACGGATTCGTGACGATCGATCTGGAAGCGATGGGAACTCACCAGCACCTGCATGTTGTGGCAGTTGATCCGCTGAACACGGTGGTTCGCAGTTATTCACTGCCCGACCGATCTCCCAGAGTCATCGATCAACGCCTGGTTGAGTCACTGCCCGTCGACAAACACTTTTCGCAGCAGAAGCAGATTAACATCATTCCGTCCGGGACCGAATTTCAGATTCCGGACGTCACGACGTCGCGTTTCCAGGTCTACGATGATCTGGCCGGAGTCTACCAGCTGTATCAGTCGCTGTTGCAGGATCCAAAGCTCAGTGAGTTCCAGTTCA
>JANNGQ010001047.1:0-2575 GCA_031403975.1 Planctomycetota bacterium | reverse complement strand
GGTCTTCCCACTGCACAACCATACCAAGATGCTGATTGTTCAGCAGCAGAATTTTGACGGGCAGGTTCTCGCAGGTCAGCGTACCCAGTTCCTGAATGTTCATCTGGAACGAACCGTCGCCGTCAATATCCACGACGAGGGAATCCGGATGAGCCGTCTGGACTCCCATTGCGGCCGGCAGACCGAAACCCATCGTGCCCAGCCCGGAACTGCTCAACCAGTGTCGCGGTTTATTGAACTTGTAGAACTGAGCCGCCCACATCTGATGCTGACCGACGCCTACGGTGATGTAGGTATCGAGGTTCTGAGTCTGCCGCCAGAGTTCATCAATTGCATATTGCTGAAGAATCGAATCCCCGGCATCTGCGTACGCCAGCGGGAACTTCGCCTTCCAGCCGGCAATCTGATGATTCCACTCGGACAGATCCGGAAGGTCGTCATCCGTCAGCGCGGCGTTGAGAGCAATCAGAGCTTCTTTCACATCGCCGTGGACCGGAATGTGAGCTTCTTTGTTCTTGTGGATCTCTGAAGGGTCGACATCAATGTGGACGATCTTGCCGTGCTTCGCGAATTCGGCAAGTTTGCCGGTGACTCGGTCATCGAACCGAACTCCGAAGGCCAGCAGCAGGTCGGACTGATCAACGGCATAGTTGGCGTACACTGTTCCGTGCATACCAAGCATGTGCAGAGACTGTGGGTGTGTTCCGGGGAAAGTTCCCAGACCCATGACCGTCATTGTGACGGGAATGCCGGTCCGCAGCGCAAATTTCGTCAGCTCGTTGGAAGCCTCACTCTGAATGCAGCCGCCGCCGACATACAGCACCGGTCGCTTCGAACGACGAATCGCCGCGATGACCTGACGAATCTGCTCCGGAGCCACCGGGCGGACCTGCGGACGATAACCGGGAAGATTCATCGGCGGATCAAAATCAACATCGTTCAGCGGCATGACGTCCAGTTGAACATCTTTCGGAACGTCGATGAGCACCGGGCCCGGACGACCGCTCGAAGCAATGTGGAACGCTTCTTTCACAATCCGCGCGACGTCGCGGACGCTGGTGATCATGTAGTGATGTTTGGTGATGGCTCGACAGACTTCGACCATCGGCGTTTCCTGGAACGCATCGCTGCCGATGACTGACTGAGGCACCTGGCCGGTAATCGCAATCAGCGGAATACTGTCCAGTTTGGCGTCAGCGATACCCGTGACAAGATTCGTGGCTCCCGGCCCGCTGGTTGCCATGCAGACACCGACTCTTCCGGTGGACCGGGCAATCCCCTGAGCCGCAAAGCAGCCGCCCTGTTCATGGCGCGGCAGTATCGTGCGGATGTTGTCACGCTGTTCCCGCAGAGCCTGATGCAGCGGCATGCTGCATCCGCCGGGATAGGCATAAATCGTATCGGTACCAAGTCTGACGAGCATCTCGATCAGAATCTGAGCCCCGTTGATCGTTTGTGTGGCTTTTTCTACGGTCGACAACGTCCTGATCCTTCTTCTGAAAACCTCACCAACCCGAAGCGTCAGCGAGAGAAATGACGCTCACCACCAACCCGAAGCGTAAGCGAGGGAAAGGCGTTCTCCAAACTGGCCGACGCGGCCCTGAACCGATCAGAATGCCGCCGATCAGCAGGTTGGTAGTGTAGGAACCGACGCGGTCGCGTTCGATCCCGTTTTTCTGACGTTTTGCGCGAATCCGGCAATCGATCCGTCTCGGCCTGTTGAGTCCTCTACTTTTCAGCGCCCACGGGAGCATCGACTGCCGTTTCGACCCCGGCTTCATCGGTAATCGTCCGATCTCGCAACATCGCAATACGTCCAGTGCGAACCATTTCCAGAATGCCGAATTCTCTCATGCGGTCGATGAAGGCTTCAATCTTGTTCTCGCGACCTGAGATTTCGATCATCACATGCGTGGCACCGACATCGACGATGCGGCCTCGGAAGATGTCAACCAGTTCGCGGATTTCCCCGCGACGACCGTTCTCGGTGCTGACCTTGATCAGCATCAGGTCGCGTTCAACGAAGTCATTGCCCGAGAAATCCTGCACTCGTACGACCGTGACGATTTTTTCCAGCTGCTTGCGGACCTGATCCAGTTTCTTTTCGTCCTCGTTCACGACGAACGTGATTCGGGACAATTCCGGATTCTCAGTCGCACCGACCGCGAGGCTGTCGATGTTGTAGGCCCGCGAGGCCAGCATTCCGGAAATATGAGCGAGTACGCCCGGCTGATTCATCACCAGGGCAGACAGAACGTGTTTCATCACAAGAACTTTCCGGCGCGTTCCTGCGGCACAGATCAGTCAGGAACAAGGAGCTGTATTTAAAGAAACTTCGGGCCGGGAAGTTTATGACGTATCTGAACCCGGAGCAACGCTGGATTTGCGGTTCTACTGTTGGCGGGAGTATCGGCGAGCCGACAATCGCTGGTGATTCATTCGTAAGACTCGGATCCCGGCCGACGGAGTCCCGGCACGCCGGGAGACAACAGTAAAGGCATGGGCCGGAAAAGCATGGCCTATGACTTTAAAAACGCCAAACACGTGGTGCTGCAGCTGCGCAATATCTTCGAAG
>JANNGQ010001046.1:0-5109 GCA_031403975.1 Planctomycetota bacterium | reverse complement strand
ATTTTGTCTTTTGCCACATCAATCCCAATCACACGTGCTGCCAGTTTCGAGCTTGTCATTTGTCCCATCCTAGTGAATACGAGCTGATCAGTTGTGACCGACCGCTCACGCGACGGTTCGGGTTCGAAAAACAAGAGCCATACGATCACGCTCATCCACGGTGTCAAAGCACCAAGGGGGAATAGATCGATCTGTATGGCCGCCTGATTCCGGCTGCAGACCCAAATCAGACTCCAATTCACCGAAGCTCGCAACTCAGCACTCATCAGAATGAATTTTGAGATACTAGGGGGTATTCGCCGGTTCTGAGGTTCGCAAATCCTTCACGGCCCGGCTGCGTCCGGGCCGAGCAGTTGTTCTGGAACCGAGCCGCTCAAAAGCGAAAGACGGACGGGGCAGTTGGGCCCATCCTACAAAAATGTCGGCACTGCTCGAAGTGTGTTGCGAGGCTCGCTATAGTTCGCCGCGCGTTTCAGGAAGGGTAACGATTCTGATTTTTTTTTGATGCTGATTGAGTTCCATGAAGATTCATGAATATCAGGCCAAGCAGCTGTTCAGAGCTGCTGGTGTGGCGGTGCCGCAAGGAGTGGTGGCGAAGACTGCGGAGGATGCAGCGAAGGCGTTTGAAACGCTCGGCGGGCCGATTGCCGTCGTCAAATCGCAGATTCATGCGGGCGGGCGAGGCAAGGGGCGATTCAAGGAGTTTCCCGATCAGCGCGGTGTCGTTCTCGTGCGATCGGCTGCGGAAGCTCGCGAGAACGCTCAGAGGATGCTCGGCAGTACTCTGGTCACGATTCAGACAGGTGAAGACGGCAGGCAGGTCAACACACTGTTTGTCGAGCAGGGTCTGAAGATCGCGCGTGAGCTGTACCTCGGAATTGTCGTCGATCGCGAAATCGGAGGGCCGGTTCTGATCATGTCGTCCGAGGGCGGCATGGATATCGAAGAAGTCGCCAGGCATCGTCCGGAAAAGATTCTCTCCGAGCCCTTCGATGCTTCTGACGGTCTGTATCCGTATCAGGCCCGCAAAATGGCGTATGCCCTGGGGATGGATGCGACGGCCGTGCGAGCTGCGGAGAAGTTTCTGCCGCAGATCTGCAGGTTCTTCGTCAGTCAGGACTGCAGCATGACGGAAATCAATCCGCTGGTGCTGACAGAAGACGGGCAGCTGCTGGCACTCGACGGCAAAGTCTCCTTTGATGACAACGCGATGTTCCGGCACAAGGACTTAATGGCTCTGCGGGATCTCTCCGAAGAAGACCCGGCGGAAGTTAAAGCTGCAGATACCGGTCTGAGCTACGTCAAGCTGAACGGCAACATCGGTTGTCTGGTCAATGGTGCCGGGCTGGCGATGAGTACGATGGACCTGATCAAGCTTCACGGCGGCGAACCGGCGAACTTTCTCGACGTCGGCGGCGGGGCGAATGAAAATCAGGTCATCGAAGCCTTCCGCATCATCCTGTCCGACAAGAACGTCAAGGCCGTGCTGGTCAACATCTTCGGCGGCATTATGAAGTGTGACGTCATCGTGGCGGCCCTGCTGAATGCTTACGAGAAAGTCGGCTTCAACGTGCCTCTGGTTGTTCGACTGGAAGGCACGAACGTGGACAAGGCGCGCGAGATGCTGAACTCCAGCGGCCGCGACATCATCACGGCCAGCGATCTGACCGATGCGGCTCAGAAGGTCGTGAAGTCGCTGGGTGCGTAGGCTGTTTCCGTAGCGTGTTTCCGTAGGACGGGTCTCCAGCCCGTCGTGTTCGAGTATCAAAGCCCTGGACGGGTCTGGAGACCCATCCTGCTGAGCTTCCCACTCAATCCTCAATCCTCAATCCTCAACACTCAATCCCTTCCCATGAGCATACTTGTTTCCAAATCCACTCGCGTGATCACTCAGGGTATCACGGGAACGGCCGGACTTTTTCACAGCCAGCAATGCCGAATCTACGCTGCGGAATGTCAGCCGGGCGTGGACGTGTTTGTGGGCGGCGTAACTCCGGGGAAGGGCGGAACGACGGTCGATGGATTTGCCGTGTTCAACTCGGTGATCGAAGCTCGCGAGAAAACCGGAGCGAATGCGTCGATGGTGTTTGTGCCGCCGCCGTTTTGCGCTGATGCCATTCTCGAAGCCGCCGATGCCGGAATAGAACTGATCGTCGTGATCACGGAAGGTATTCCTGTGATGGACATGATTCGCGTTCGGCGGGGTCTTGAGAAATCATCCTCGCGACTGGTCGGTCCGAACTGTCCCGGCGTGATAACTCCGGGCATCGCCAAGATCGGTATCATGCCGGGCTATATCCACACGCCGGGTTCGATCGGCATCATCAGCAAAAGCGGGACTCTGACGTACGAAGCGGCCTGGCAGCTGGGGCGAGTCGGACTCGGGCAGAGCACTGCTGTCGGAATCGGCGGAGATCCGATCAACGGAACAAGCTTTATCGACCTGCTGAAATTGTTTCAGGACGATCCGGGGACCGAAGGCATCCTGATGATCGGGGAAATCGGCGGAAATGCCGAACAGCAGGCCGCGGCGTACATCAAGTCTGACGTGACAAAACCGGTCGCCGGATTCATTGCCGGTCAGACAGCGCCTCCAGGCAAACGCATGGGCCATGCCGGGGCGATCATCTCCGGCGGAGGTGGCGGTGCGGCGGAGAAGATTGCCGCTCTGAGAGCTGCCGGCGTCATGGTCTCCGACAGCCCGGCCGGCATGGGCGATGCAATGAAGCAGGCGATGAAGCAGTAGTTGCGGAGGATTCTCTGTGCGTGGTCGCGGTGCCGAGCCTATGATGGTGCTTCGGGTAGCCCACGTCTTGCGGTGCCGGTAGGAGGCAATGACTCGCGATCCGCATTGCTGCCGCGGTGTCGCCGGAGGATCAACGCATGCGAAGAGAATACGAAGTTCTGTACGAAGTCATTGAAGACGGCTGGATCATGGCGACCGTGCCGGATCTGCCTGGCGCCGTGACCCAGGGCGAGACCATGGACGAAGCCCGTGCGAATATCCGCGAAGTCATCGAACTTCTTCTGGAGTCTTACCGGGAGCATGCGCATCAACAAGTGTCGCCGTCAGTGGTTCGTGAAGTAATGACGGTGGATGCGAGTCCCCGATGAAGCGTGTGGATCTCCTGAAGCATCTTCGATTCTGCGGATGTGAACTCGATCGGGAAGGTGCAAATCATTCGATCTATCGCAATGCCCTGAACGGTCGATGTACGGCTGTTCCACGACACAGAGAAGTGAAGGACACGCTGGTGAAGTCCATCTGCAGCCAACTCGGCATTCCCCGCCCGTAAACAATTTCGGCGCTCAGCAGTGTTTCGTCATGCTGCCGTGACGCCGAGTGGCGAAGCGGCGAATTCCTGCCGGCGGAGCGGCAGGTCAACAGTAAGCGGTGAACGAAAGAGGATGTCGTTGTGGACAATCCTTATCAGGCTCCCGAACCAAATGCGCTGACTCGTGACACGTTCAGGGCGCAGTGGCAGCGACCACTGCATTGTCCGCATTGTGATCGGACGACGATCAAAGCCTGGCAGGCCTGGCTGAGATATCCTCGAAGAAAGATTCGGTGCGAAGCATGCAGGCACCAGTCGCGAATCACTCTGGACGGCGCAATGTGGTGGAAGTACTGGGCCATTTGGTTGGTGCCAGTTGTCGTCGGACTGTTAAATCGTTGGCTCCTCAAAACGTTTGAAGCCGATGAAGCATTCCTCAATCGGATAGCCCAGTTCGAATTGTCCGTGGATCGGACTCCAGCAAGTAGGTTGTTGCTCGGCATTCTGGTTTTACTCGTCATGTGTGTTGCAACCGCGCCGATCGTTGTGAGTTTTCTCTGGGTCTCCAGGATCACTCTCAGGATGGTTGCGAATCATGCATTCCTGACCTCGGTTGCCGGGACGTCTTGCTCTCACGACA
Organism: Planctomycetota bacterium; assembly: GCA_031403975.1. Classification (GTDB taxonomy): domain Bacteria; phylum Planctomycetota; class Planctomycetia; order Planctomycetales; family Planctomycetaceae; genus SXXK01. The sequence continues at coordinate 1,194 of JANNGQ010001046.1, read as the reverse complement.
CCAGGGCCGAATAATACGGCTTTCCGCATTTACGCGTTCCAGGCAGACATTTCCTATGGCAACATTCACTTTGCCTGTTCCGATACACACGCAGTCCCCTGACTGGACGGCGGCCGATTTGATGCATCGGTTCGGTCCGATGCCGCTGGCGAGGGTGCGAATGTCCCCGGCGCCAGGGACTGCCAGTGAAGAAGACGTTGTCCGAATTCACAATTCCGAAAGTCGACTGTTTGAACTTGTCGATGCGACGCTGCTGGAGAAGAGCATGGGCATCTGGGAATCGGGAATTGCGGCCATTCTTGTCCGGATTATGGGCACCTTTGTGAATGATCAGGATCTGGGAATTGTCCTTGGTGCGGATGGGATGGTGCGATTGACTCCAGGTCTGGTGCGTATTCCGGACGTCTCATTCATCGCATGGAGCCGTCTGCCGCGCCGTTGTTTTCCGGATGAGGCCATTGGGGAAGTTGTTCCGAATCTTGCAGTTGAGATCATTAGCCGCAGCAATACCAGAGAAGAGATGACACGCAAGCTGGATGACTATCTGACGCACGGAGTCCAGCTGATCTGGTACATCGATCCTCGTGGTCAGGAAGCAAAAGTGTATCGTGGTTCGAAGGAATTCGAGTCGCGGACTCGCGAACAGAGTCTTGAAGGCGGCGATGTGCTGCCGGGGTTTGTCATGCCGATGGCCGAGTTGTTCCGGAATGCTCCCGCGTAAAGGCGGTTTCAGAGAACCAGGGACAAACTCAGTTTAACGCCCAACCGCAGGCGCCGGCACTTCTGACACGCTGCAAATCACAAGGCCGGCGCCTGCGGCTGGGCGTTACACGAAGGAATTTCCTGCGGGCTGTTCCCCGTAAAATCCCGCGTTGCCGGAATCTGCCCGTTCTGGTACACCATCCGCCTCTCTCAGCGGCAATTCTCCCATGAAAAACGGGATCAATGGCCGCGGAAATGCACCGTCGGATGTTCTCGTTCCGGCGGGTACCTGAAACAACGGAGTGTGCTCGGCACGAGGCCGAGTGCGGTGGCCATGGAGTCGGCGGTGAGTACCAGGAAACGACGCAGCCTGCGAGTTCTGTTCGTCGATGACGAGAACTCAATAGCCGAACTGATGAGGTCCGAACTGCCTCGCATGGGCCATGTGGCGACCGTGCGTCAGTCACCGATCAAGATCGATGCACCCGCGAC
>JANNGQ010001045.1:0-4046 GCA_031403975.1 Planctomycetota bacterium | reverse complement strand
GGGCGTGATGCGGCTGCTGACAGGCGGAATGCTGTTTTACAACCTCTCGGTCTGGACATTGGATCTGGAGGCGTTTTTCAGCAACGAAGGATTGCAGCCACTGGCTGCAGTCCGGCGGCTGCATGAAACTCAGTTCATCTTTTCGTTCTGGCTCGGGACAGGGGACACCTGGCTTTGGCCGATACATTTTACATGCCTTTCAATCGCCGCGATGTTCTGCACCGGGCTGTTCACGCGTGTCACATCCGTCCTGAGTTTCCTGATCACGATTTCGTACTCACAACGGGTTCCCATTGCGAACTTCGGCCTGGACCAGATTCTGGGGATGCTGTGCCTGTATCTCAGCGTTGCCCCCTGCGGTTCGGCGTTCTCAGTGGACTCGCTGCTGCGGCGACGACGAAAGCCACAAACGGGGAATGTCATAGATCCGCGAGTGCAGAAATTCTCCTCGGCCCGCATTGCGATCCGGCTGATACAGCTCCATCTCTGCGCGATCTATTTCTGGTCCGGTCACGCCAAACTGAAGGGGTCGTCGTGGTGGACCGGCGACGCGATGTGGCGTGTCCTTGCCAACGAGGAATACCAGACGCTTGATCTGACGTGGATGGCCTGGGTTCCGTGGCTGCCGTACCTGATCGCGCACGTCACAGTTGTCTGGGAAGTATTCTTTGTGGTGCTGGTCTGGAATCTCCGTCTCCGGGCTCCGATCCTGCTGACGGGAGTTGCGATGCACATTGGTATCGGAGCTTTCCTCGGAATGTGGACATTCGGGCTGATCATGATTTTCACGTATCTCGCGTTTCTTGATCCTGACACATGGCGCAGCCGGTTGAGCCGATTCTTCAGCCGTTTATCGCAACGGCGATCAATCGTCGCCTCATCGGTCGTATGCGAAAAGTGCGCTGCTGTTGAGACCATGTCTCCGCCAGCCGTTTTCAAATCATCCGCGCATCCGCCGCTGACGGCTGAACTGAATGCACTTCGCACGTCACGCAGCCGGATTTGCATCGTGGCTGCAGGCTCCGCCGATCGTTCGGCGCTTCGCAGATACTTGCTTGCGCATCAGTACGACTGCCGGGCTGTGGCAGATACGGACAGCGGGCTGGATGTTATCAGCCGGCATCGCTTTGATGCGGTACTTGTCAGCGGCGCAAAACTGTCAGCGGCAAAGCTGGTTGATTTTGCTGCAGACGTTGCGGATCTGACCAGCCTCCCGATCGTTCTGATGCTGACTCAGCGACAGCGCATGAGGTTACAGGATGCGGAGCGTTGTCTGAAAACTGTATGGATTGAACTCCCGGCCTCACTGCAGGAAATCCGCCTGCGGCTGGAAGCTGCCCTGCAAAGTTCCGAGAAGTGTGATTTCAACCTGCCATTCTCCACAGCACTTGCCACCAGCAATCCTGCGGCAGCTGATTCTTCCGACCTTCGCGAATCTGAACATGCATCCACCTGACGCACCTTCGCTGCATCGCAGCATTCTGATTCTGTCCGGAGCCCTCTGTCTCGCTGGCTGTGCCAACGCTGCGGATTCTCCCGTCATCGTTCTGGAACGAGCCCGCATCCTGCTGGACCGGGATCAGATTGAAGAGTCCATCCCGCTGTTCAGCACGGCGATCGCGGCGATGCCGGAAGACCCGGAGGCCCGCTATCTGCGCGGGCTGGCGTATGAGAAAATGAATGTCCTCGAAAAGGCACTGGCCGACTACACCGAGTGCCTCCGTCTCGACGAGGATCGAACCGACGCGCTGAATAACAAGGCCGTGGTGCTGGCAAAACTGAAACGATTTGAAGAAGCAGCTGCGGAGCTTACGCGGCTCGTGAATCTCGATCCGCAGGATCCGCTGGCGTATCGCAACAGGGGACTTTGCCGTTTCGATCAGGAACAGTTCGACGCGGCTCTTCTGGATTACGACAAAGCCATTCAGCTGGCTCCTGAGGATGCTGCGGGCTGGTTTCAGCGAGGCAATGTGTTTCTGGAAAAGAACGAATACGCAAAGGCCATCGAGGACTACTCTCAGGCCATCGCAGTGGACGAAGACTCCGCAAAGGCATGGATGAATCGCGGCGTAGCTCGCTACCACAACGGCGAGAAGGCATTGGCCTCTGTTGATCTTCAGAAGGCTCAGTCGCTGGACGACAATATCATCCTGCCGGGGCTGGACTTCTTTGCGGAATCCACAACTACGGTTGCTGAAACGCCGCCGCCAGAATCCTGGTCGGCCATTCGTGCGGTTTCGGAGCATCATCTGAAAGAACAGGGCTACACCGATGTGATGCTGATACAGGAATTCCCATCGCTTCTATGCGCTGAGTTAACCGGCATCATTGCCGGCCAGCGCCGCACCGTCCTGCTGGCCTGTGGTTCCCCTGATCAGACCAGCCTGACTGTGCCTTCGGTGACCGCGACCGTTGATGGTAATGGACTCGCGCCCAAATACTCACTGCTGGTGCTTCAGCCACCGACAGAAGATGTTGGTGCCGCAAGAGTGATTCGCTTCGAACCGGATTGGGAGCCAGCCGACCATTCCAGCCAGCCGGTCATCGTTCGTTACTCTTCCGACGCCGTCCCTGGTCCGGCGGTGCCGGCAAGACGCGAACTACGGTGAAGTGCTCTGGCCCCGCAGCAGACTCTTCCGCAGTTCCTTGCCGATGTTCACAGGTGCCCGAGACACTTTGGTCGGCGACGGTACGATGCTGCTGCGCAGTACTCCATCCGGTTCGGCGAGGACAACATCCAGCAGTTCGGACCATGATTCTTCTGCCGTGATTTTGTCACCGCCAACCTGGAACATAGTTCCCTGACGATAAAGCAACGCCGCGAGGTATCGACGGTCCGGCCACTGACGGGCGATCGCCAGAGCCCGCTGCGTCATCAGTTCAGCCAGCGGCTCCAGTCCCGGCTGTTTCTCAATCTGCATCGCGACAAACCCAAACGCGATTTCTGAATCCTGCATCGCCAGCCGATCAACCGAGAACGATTCGGATCCCGCCCGAGGCTGCAATGGTCGCCGCAGATACGCATCGAGCGACGGCGAAATCACAGCGATACTTGATTCGTCTTTGCTCGACAGAATTCTGCAGACACTCAAAACGATGAGCGAAGAATCCGCGTTACCGCGCTGCATGGCAGAGTTCAATGCTTCGGCCAGCGCCATCAGTTCGGCCACTTGTCCCGGCATCGTCGATTCCTTCGTCTGCATGTCGACGATTGTGGCACATTCAAAAGTCATCGCGGGGTTTGTGGAATCCCTCAGTCGCAGCTGCAGATTGATTCGCGGTCGGTCTGCGGTTGAGACAGGCATCGTCGGTTGGTTGAGCGCCGCGGTCAGAACCCCGAGAGTGGTCTCTGCCGCCGCTGTGGCTCGGATGCGTCGGACAGCTGTTTCGATCACGTCAGGATTGTTCGTCCAGGACCGCATCCGCAGATCCGCATCGGTCGACAGCTCGGATTCAACTCCTGCCGTTTCATTCCTGAGCAACACCATCGCGGAAAGTGGGTCGCCCAGCTCCGTCAGGGCCGACGCAGCCGAATAACGTGCCATCGGGGGTAGTGCTTCATCAATTCCGACGCCAGAGTCTGACTGCTGGTCCTTTCCGAAGAATCCGCAACGTTCGCGAACGATTCTGCAGCCTCGTTCTGATTGCCCGGTTTCGACAAACAGACGTAGCAGCAACATCGCCGCTCCGCTTCCGAAATCTACGTTGTCGGAATTGTCCCGCAGCAAGGTTTTCTCCAGCAGTTCGACGGCGTCACTGCTGAATTCGTCGTCGGAAATCGTCAGCTGCCTGGCAACAGCGAACGCCTGCGCTTCCGACAGTTTTCTGGTGTCATCGCCAAGGAACTTACTCAGCAGTCGATGAGCCTCGTCCGGACGATTACCTTCAACGGAAGACAAAGCCAGCAGCACGTCGCCCTCCGGCCATTGAGGGAATTGCTGCTGAGCCGTTTTGACGTCCTTCTCAATCCTCCTCCGGCATTCTTCCGACTCCAATGCCACGCAAAGGATCGGAAGGATGCCGGCGACGGGATTGCCTTTCTCTTC
>JANNGQ010001044.1:0-5778 GCA_031403975.1 Planctomycetota bacterium | reverse complement strand
ACAGGAACAGATTGTCTTCCACGAACGCTTTGCTGGTGTCTTCCGCCGACTGTATTCCGAAAAGCGGAAACAGCGCGAGCGGAATCAGACTGGTCGCCGCCAGCGGAATTGCCTGAGTCATCCACAGACTGGCCATCAGTGTTGCCACGGCGATCAGTCGATGGGCTTCCGGTGTCATGCCGGCAGGTGTCGGGAACTGAAGAATGGCCACTGGCACAAGAATCAGCGCTGGCAGCAGCCACGGCGGTCGTGCGCTGTTGGACGACGATTCCGCAGTCGCCGATTCGATGCTCATGACTCAGCGCTGCCGGAGGCAGGTCCCGTGCCTCGGCGCCGGCGCCGACCGCGACGTCGGTGGCGGCGTCGCGCCTCGCCACTGGCTCCTTCCGCAGGCGACTGGTCTGAGTCGGCGACTTCCGAATCCAGGTCGTTTTCATGGATGTCGCTGAATTCCAATGAATCGATCGGGCCGGCGGATGAATTCTCCATTGGCACTGCCGGCAGAACACTGCGAGGTGTCACGACCGGATCATCAGCCGGAATCGCGGCTCCTCGATCAGGCTCGCGGTCAACGACTCGTCCCTGACCCCGGCCGCTGCGACCACGTTCTCGCCGTGATTCATGGCGATCGTTTCGTTCCGGCCGTTCTGTTCGCTCTGATCGATTGCCGCGTCGCGGCGAGGTTGCCGACGGCGCTGCTTCAGTGCGTTCAATTGGCTCCGATGCAACGTCGGCCGCTGCACCGGAACCTGTCGGCGAATCGACACCGGCACCGAATTCCGCCGGCTGAAACTTTTCGATGTCGTCCGAAAGTTTTCGGCGGCCCGGGAAGCGAACAGGCTTCGGCGGCAACTGCGGAATGTAGGGAATATAGGGTTCCTCATCCGGCACTTCCTCCGGAGCTTCATCGGCCGGATCCGGCGGGCTGAGAAACGCAGTGATATCCGGACACTGTACCCTGGGCCGTTCCAGCGGTCGCATGAACCGCGGCGGAGTACTGCACGCGCAAGTGTGTGATGTCGTCTTTCCCGGTGCCTGTACTTGTCGTCCGCAACCGTCACAGCAGAAAACACGCATGACCTGGATGTTATACTGCAGTGAAGGCCCCTTCATGACAGCTTTTCCTGGTGCTTTGCCAAAGCTAAAAAGTAGGGTTGCGACCGTAGCCACGTTCGCCAGACCGTGGGCTCTTCACGTAACTTAACCCACGCTCTGGCGAGCGTGGCTACCGTAAAGTCAAGACTTGACAGTGTACTTGGTTCTTACCAGCCGCAGGGTGCTTCCGCGCTGAAGGTGCGGTGAGTGTAGCCGAACATGCGAGACTTCGGGCTGCATGAAACGACAGGCATCGAATTCTAACGAATTCGGCCGGCAATCATTCGTTGTAACGTGACGTATGAAGCGGATTCAGGGATTCCGTCAGCATTTCAAATCTCTGAGCGACTCAGTAAACTGCTCGCCGAGTCAAGGGCCGGGAGGCGGCGGGAATGCTTCGTTTTGACTAACCCCCGGTCCATCAGCTGAAACCGACGACATGAATTCCCCTCTGACTGAATCAATTGAAGCCTCAATTGATGCCCATAAGGTGCGAGAAGCGTTGCAGCTGCCCAAGAAGGACCAGCCGGCAGGTGAAAAGTGTCTTGGCGAAGAACCACGGCTGCTGTATCGCGGATCCAGACGCTTTCAGCGACTCACCGGATTTGCCATTCGCTCGATCGGTTCATATGTGCCGTCGCGAGTTGTCACGAACGAAGAACTGGAACAGCGTTACGGATTCGAATCGGGCTGGATCAAACGCCGCACGGGGATTCTGCAACGACGGTTTGCCGGAGACCATGAATCCACGAGCGACCTTGCCGTAGAAGCCGCCCGACGCGCCATCACGGCGGCTCGCGTTTCTGCGTCGGATATCGACCTGCTGATTGTCGGCACATTCACTCCGGACTTCACCTGTCCGTCCACAGCCTGTCTGGTTCAGGACAAGCTGCAGCTCGATGCACCGGCGATGGACATTCACGCCGCCTGTTCAGGATTCATGTACGCACTTGCCACTGGTGCGCAGTTCGTTGTGACAGGAAATGCCCGATGTGCGCTGATCATCGGTGCGGACGTCAACAGCCGGATCGTGCAGCCCGATGATCAACGGACAGCACCACTTTTCGGTGACGGTGCAGGAGCTGTCATCCTTGAGGCAGGCACCAGCGAGCAGGGGCTGATCTGCTATCAGCTGGGTGCTGACGGCGCGGGCGGTGGTCTGCTCGACCGTCCCGTCGGCGGTGCCACAAACCCCCTGACTCCGGATTCTGTCGCCGCCGGTCAGCATTTTCTGCAGATGGATGGCCGCAACGTCTTTAAGTGGGCGATTCAGGCCGTCACCGAATCAATTCTGAGTGTGCTCGAACAGGCCGGTGTCACGACCGATGATGTGGGGTTGTTTGTGCTTCACCAGGCCAACATCCGCATCATCGATCACGCGATGAAAGTGCTCAACATTCCTCGCAGCAAGGTCTATAACAATCTTGATCGGGTCGGCAACACTTCAGCCGCGTCGATCCCGCTGGTCCTTGACGAAGCTCAGCGCGAAGGCCGTATCAGTCGCGGCGATCTCGTGCTGATGTGCGGCTTCGGAGCCGGGCTGACCTGGGGCACCGGTCTGATGCGCTGGTAGCGCCCGGAGTTTCGCCGCATCACTTGCCGGTATCAGGGGTAGCTGAAATCGTGAGACTTCAGGTGTTCCGAACTGTCACGAGCTTGTCGTTACTCACATTTGTTGTGTCGTCAAAGACCGCGTTTTTCTCGTAGCAACCGTCGCCAGACGGTGGGCGCCCCAGTATCCGTCCCACGAAGGTATTCGCTCTGCCGAAAACCCCACGCACTGGCGAGCGTGGCTACAAGAAATGTCGTTTGTGGGGCCGTCATTTTGTCTGCTGCCTGCCGTAAATGTTTGCAAACTCGACGGGACCGGAAACGCTCAGCGCGAGCGGCAACTTGTTGCCCGGCAACGGCACTTTGTCCACAATCAATTGTCCATCGGCATTCAGTGAAAGCGCATTGTCCTTGACGCTGACCTCAAGGCGGATCCACTGGCCGTCGTTCAGCAGCGGCTTCCAGGCGGGATCGTCTGCGGAAATCAGCAGCGGTACTCCGGACGAACCGGTTTCGATCGAGAGAGAATTGAATCCCTTGACCGGACGAACGTCCATAATGAAGCCCGGATTCTCCAGCTCCCGGTTCGTTGCAATTCGACTTGCGCCGGAATTCGTTTTTCCGTCGAACGAAAGGACCCAATCGTTGGCTTGCCAGTTCGCCCTGTCGGAGTCGGCGATGTCCCAGCCTCGAAGATCAAGTCCTGAGTAGAGACTGACAAAGTCACGATTCGCGACCGCCACATGTTCCGGGGCCACGTCTGATTCCGGAAGTTCCCGTATGCGCAGATTGCGGTAGTGGACAACGCCGCCTTCGGATTCGAGGCAGATATAGCCCTTTCGGGGACTGGCGTCCTTTCCCTTCGTGACCTCCTTGTGATTGACGGCCAGTGAGATTTCACCGTCCCGGCATTCGATGCGATAATGATTCCACTGAGGACTTGGCAGTGATCGTTCTTCCGTGGGAAATGCCCGACTTCCGCCTCGTCCGTTCAGCGGTGTCATCGTGGCACCATGGATCGGGAAGATATCGCCGTGAGTCGTGTGGCCGTCCGACTGGCCATAGGCATTCTCCAGAACCTGAACTTCCACACTGCGGTGAAAGGGAACGCCCCTCGCGGTAATGTCATCGGCCCAGAGAAAGATGCCCGCGTTTCCTCCCGGGACCATATGCCGCCATTCCACTTCGAGAATAAAATTCTGGTACATGCGGTCTGTCCGGATTTCTCCGACCGGTTTTCCCGAGCAGACCAACATTCCCTCCTGCATACGCCACGTGTCTTCTGGCGTATTCACGAGAACCCAGCCCGAAAGATCTTTACCGTTGAACAGCGGATGAAATCCCTCTGCATCGGGTTCGTCGGCGACAGCGTGAGTCAGTCCCTGAAGGAAACCGGCAACAAAAAACACGATAGCAAGCAGTCGAAGAAGCATGAGGCACCTGCGATGTAGAGTTATCGTGGGGACAGGCTGGAAGCCTGCCCCACGAGGAATTGCCGCCTCACGCAAGGATCTCGCGCACCAGTTTGCCGTGAACGTCCGTCAGTCGATAATGACGTCCCTGGAATTTATACGTGAGCCGTGTGTGGTCAATGCCGAGAAGATGCAGCAGCGTGGCGTTCAGGTCATGCACATGAACCGGATCGCGGACAATATTGTAGCTGAAATCGTCTGTCTCACCCAGGGTTGTTCCCGGTTTGATGCCGGCACCTGCGAGCCAGACGGTGAAGCATCTGGGATGGTGATCACGGCCATAGTCGTCAGGAGTCAGTTTGCCCTGACAATAAACGGTCCTGCCGAACTCACCGCCCCAGACGACGAGCGTGTCGTCCAGCAGGCCGCGTTGTTTCAGATCCAGCACCAGAGCGGCGGTCGGCTGATCGGTCGCGAGGCACTGCAAAGCAATGTTTTTCGGCAGCTCAAGATGCTGATCCCAGCCCCGGTGAAACAGCTGCACGAATCGAACTCCGCGTTCGCAAAGTCGCCGGGCCAGCAGACAGTTCCATGCAAAGGTGCCCGGCTTCCGTGCATCTTCACCATAAAGTTCAAATGTGCTGGCTGGTTCGCCTGAGATATCCGTCAGCTCCGGAACGGACGTCTGCATCCGAAAGGCCATCTCGTACTGTGAGATCCGTGTTGTGATTTCAGGATCGCCGGTTTCCTGCAGCTTCAGTTCATTCATGGCTTCGAGGTCGTCCAGAAAACTCCTGCGAAGTTCGCGGCTGAGACCTTCTGGATTCGAAAGAAACAGTACTGGGTCTCCCTGTGAGCGAAACTTGACGCCGGCATACCGAGTCGGAAGAAAACCGCTGCCCCAGAGCCGATCATACAGCGGCTGATCTCCAGTCCCCGAGATCATCGCGACGAACGCTGGAAGGTCACTGTTCTCGCTGCCCAGGCCATACGACAGCCATGCCCCCAGACTGGGGCGTCCCGCCAGCTGTGCACCCGTCTGGATGAACGTAATCGCCGGGTCATGATTGATCGCGTCGGTGTGCATCGACTTAATGAAGCACAGGTCGTCGGCGATTTTTGCCGTATGCGGCAATAGTTCACTGACCCAGGCACGACTCCCTCCATGCTGAGCAAACGCAAATTTCGACGGTGCGACGGGAAAACTGGCCTGGCCGCTGGTCATGCCCGTCAGTCGTTGTCCCTGACGAATGGAATCCGGCAATTCCGTGGATCGAAGCGCGGCCAGTCCCGGCTTGTAATCAAACAGATCCAGCTGCGAAGGCGCGCCAGACTGAAACAGGTAGATGATTCGCCTCGCACGAACCGGAAGATCCGGAAAGCCCGCCATGCCCGCACCAGTGGCGGAGGCCTCGGCGATCGCCTTCCCGGACTCACTCATCAGCGTTGCCAGGCCGGCAAGCCCCGCAACCTGAGCGCCTCGCGCAAAGAAATGTCGTCGCGTTTCCGCGAGCCGATGATCAAAAGTCTGTGCCATGAGAATTGCTCTCCATCTACCCGCTTAGGGCTGAAGTCAGCCGACAGCACCCGCTGAGTGAATCGCCGTGACTCCCCGGCGCGGCGGGTCGACGCCGACCAAGCCCTTCGGCGAGTTCGACGGCTGCATCGGAGGATGGAACATCGAGGGGGAGCCGTACACCCGGGCCGACGGTACCCGGTT
>JANNGQ010001043.1:0-3906 GCA_031403975.1 Planctomycetota bacterium | reverse complement strand
CGGGACGTGGGGATCTCCCGCGTACGCGCCTCTGTCGTTCGAGCGACCGGAACCTTTCTGTCATATCGATTTTACTGAGCAGATTTCCGATCCGATCGAAGGCAGGCAGGCCTGTCATCTGGCACCCGCGGAATGGAGACTTGTCGGCTGGCTCGAACAACAGCAGTTCGACTACGACTATTACGCGGAGACTCAGCTGCACGACGGGTCGCTGGACCTGTCTGCGTACGACGTGCTGGTCATTGCCGTCCATCCCGAGTACTGGTCCCGGCAGATGTATGATCGCGTCAAACGCTGGGTCTTTGAATGCGGAGGCCGGCTGGTGTATCTCGGCGGCAACGGACTGAACTGTGAGGTCGAATTGCACGACAACAGTTCGATGACCGTTCACAACGGAAGCATTACGTCGCTGTGGAGTACCGGAATGGGGGGCCGCGACAGCCGGTTCGCGGTGCGCCACGAATCGGAAGCCAGTCTGCTGGGCGTTGTCTTCACACCTTCCGGTGCGATGACCGGGGCTCCGTATCAGGTGGTCGATGAATCACACTGGACGTTCGCCGGCACGGGCCTGAAGAACGGCGATCTGTTCGGCACAAAAAGTCTTCATCGACGCTGTCCCGGTGGTGCATCCGGTCACGAAACCGACAAACGTTCCGCGAGTTCCCCCCTCGGCGTTCATCTCCTTGCCCGGGGGCTCAATCCGGACAACGGAGGCGCCGAAATGGTCATCTTCGACACGCCGTCCGGCGGTTCCGTGTTTTCAGTCGGCTCGATCAATTATGTTGCCTCTCTTCCAGTCGATCATTTCGTGTCAGAGATCACGGCGAATGTGCTGAAGAAGTTTCTGACTGTTCGGTGACGTCGATCTGTCGCAAGTGACAGTGTGCCTTCAGGAACCTGCGATGAAGATTACACGCATCGAAGCGATTCCGGTCTGTGTACCGCTGAAGAAGGGTATGACGGCCAAGACGGCTCACGGTGAACATGTGGTGTCGCCGTATGTCATTGTTCGAGTTCACACTGATCAGGGACTTGTCGGGCTGGGCGAGTCGACGATTTCGGGTTTGTGGTCGGGGGAGACTCAGGCCGGCGCCGTTTCGGCCGTACGTGATTACATTGAGCCAGTGATCCTCGGCAAAGACCCGCGGGATCTCACGTCGATCCGTCGTGCGATGGACATGATGATCAAGCTGAATTCCTTTACAAAAGCTGCGGTGGAGATGGCGATGTGGGACATCGCCGGTAAATCCGTCGGGTTGCCGGTTTACCAATTGCTGGGCGGAAAGGTGCGTGACAGGATCCGCATCAAACTGGTGGTCTGGGCTCGGGACATCGCTGGCTCTGTGGCGATGGCTGAGCAGCATCTGGCGCTGGGAGTTTCGTGCATCAAAGTCAAAGTCGGGCTTGATCCGGTGACCGATATCGCGAGGGTTCGCGCGGTGCGGGAAGCGTGTCCGCCTGAGGTTCCTGTCACGATTGACGCGAACTGCGGCTGGACAATTCAGCAGGCCAAATACTGTCTGCGGGAACTTGCAGACGTAAATCTTCTGCTGGCTGAACAACCAATTCCACCTGGTGACCATGTGGCGATGGCTGAGCTTCGCCGCGACACGCCGGCACCCATCATGGCCGACGAAAGCGTCTTTACACTGCAGGATGCCTGGCAGATCTCGATCCACCGTGCGGCCGATATTCTGAGCGTCTATCCGGGCAAGCATGGCGGCATTCAGGCAACCGGAGACATTGTGGCGGTTGCCCGCGCGGCGGGACTTCGCTGCACGATCGGCAGCAATCTGGAACTTGGCATCGGAACCGCCGCCATGCTGCACGTCGCCGCCGCGTTTCCGGAAGTCGACACCGACACGTTTCCGGCAGACACGATCGGCCCGTTCTATCACGAAGCCGATCTGATCACGCAGCCTCTGGATCTCGGACCGCCGCATGCGATCGTCCCGAATGGTCCCGGACTCGGCGTTGAACTGGACGAGCAACAGCTACGGCGCTATCGCATTGACTGAATCATGCTTGCTTCCTGTAATCTCATTCAGCAATTTGAAGAAGCCGCGCTTGCGAGGGCTGCTGATTCCCCAATTAACCGGCACGCTTTGATAGCCTTCGTCAAAGCTTTCGCCTTGCATCCGGTAGTCGAAGTAGCCCCAGCTCGCATATTCGCTGATCGCCGAGGCAAAGTTGTTGCTCGGCTGGTCGAATTCAAAATGGTCGTCTTCGTTGAATAGGATCGGCATCGGGCGAAAACCGGGAACCGCCCGCGATTGCCGCACCATTTCGGCGATGCGAGCGGGTTCTTTCACGCCGTTGCCGTGCAGCAGCAGAAAGTCCGACGCGCGAACCACGTTCTGCTCGGGAACAGCTCCGCCTCCGTAGCTTGTTCCGACAAGCAGCCGCTCACCGCTCTTCTCCTTCTTTCGCACGCGGTCGATCAGTTCGTGAATCCGCTGGGGCTTGAGGATGTCATGATCGTAGGCCTTTACGTTGCATTCATTGTTGACCTCGACCAGCACGTTCCTGAACCCGCGTTCGAGTAGCCAGCTCGTCGCGGCATCGGTTGCCGCGATCACTGCCGCTTCATCGTTCAATCGCTGATCCTGCCCAAAGTAGAAGTAGCCGATGATGACCACCATCCCGAGTTCGTCAGCCTTTTCGATGACGCGATCGAGCCGAGCGAGATACTCAGACCGTAAGTCGCCGGTCTCGGTGAAGCCGGAGTTATGCCACGGCTGATCTTTGGAGTAACCCTGCGGGCTGCCGCCTTGCAGATTCAGCGTGATCGCCAACAACCCGTGCTTTCGCCATTCAGGCATCGCGGCCAAAAACTCGCGAAGGTTGCGATCGGCATCCCACGTCTTCGTGTCGGGATAAGCCCAGAGGTCGCGCGTCTGCGGATTCAGATCGTCGAATGTCGCCTGCACCATGCGGCTGTTGAGCAGCAGACCTTCAATCTTTCTGCCGTTCCAGGTTCGACCCGAATACGTTGGTTCGCCGTTAATATGGAAACTGTCGCCGACGATTGACACCTGCGTCTGGCGTTCGGCAGCGAGCGTTGGGCTGGCAGTGACACTCAGCAGTACCAGCCACAATCGAAACTGTCTCATCGGCCATTTCTTCCTTTTTCGGAGTTGACAAATCGCTTCCATTTGACCGACACGTCATTTGTCTGTGTCGGTCCTGGCGTGGAACGGCCATCGCTGACCAGCTTGTCCATGACCTCGGTGAGCGTGGTGACAAGTTCGGACATCCCGGCAGCAAGGTTTTTCGTTTCGCCAGGGTCTGCGGCGAGATTGTAAAGCTGCACGCGCGGAAGATTGGCTTCTGCCGGCTCATCGTTAATCGAATAGCCGCCGCCTCCTGAGCCAAAGATGATTTTCCAATCGCCCTGACGCAGTGACGGCAGCCCGCTCGACGAATGGCTGATGGCGAATTGTCGCACGGGCTGCTGCTCGTTGTGCAACAGCGGCAGCAGGCTGAAGCTGTCCTCGCCCGCGCTGGCGGGGAGTTTCGCGCCAAGGACAGCCGCGAAAGTCGCCATGAAATCCGCCTGCATCACGAGCTGGTCGCAGCGCGTGCCGGGCTTCACCACGCCGGGCCAGCGCACGATGAAGGGGACGCGGTGCCCGCCTTCCCACGCGTCCGCTTTGTAGCCGCGCAATGGGCCGCTGGGGAAATGGCCTTTCGCTTCCATGTCCTTCGCGCCGATGTAGGGCGCGCAGCCGTTGTCGCTGGTGAAGATGACGAGCGTCTTGTCCGCCGCGCCACTCGCGTCCAACGCGGCCAGCACGCGACCGACGGCGGCATCGGTTTCCATCACGAGGTCGGCGTAAGTGTTCAGGCCGCTTTTGCCGGCCCACTCTTTGTTCACGGCCAGCGGCGTGTGCGGCGTGGTGAGCG
>JANNGQ010001042.1:0-3691 GCA_031403975.1 Planctomycetota bacterium | reverse complement strand
GAAATCGAGATCGACGGTGAAGACGTCAAGATTCTGCGTGAGAGCGATATTCTGGCGAAGCTGGTTTAGTGTTGACCCGAAAACTCTCCGCATTTGTTTGGTTCATTGCAGCGTGCCAACGCTGAAGGAGTTCCTGAAGTGGCAAAGCAACTGTTGTTTGATGACCGAGCCCGCCTCAAGCTGCAGCGCGGGGTGGAGACACTCGCCAAAGCTGTCGCCGTCACAATGGGGCCGACCGGCCGCAATGTGATTATTGACAAGAGTTTCGGCAATCCTGTCGTTACCAAAGACGGCGTGACGGTCAGCAAGGAAGTGGAGCTCGAAGATCCTTTCGAGCACATGGGTGCTAAGCTGGTCAACGAAGTCGCCAGCAAGACAAGCGATACAGCGGGCGACGGCACAACAACGGCCACAGTGCTGGCTCGTGCGATCTACAGCGAAGGTCTGAGAAGCATTTCTCTCGGTGCCAACCCGACCGTTGTGCGCAAAGGAATCGAGCTGGCGGTCGACGCGGCGCTGAAGAGCCTTGTGCAGCAGGCACGGCCAGTAGATTCAAAGAAGCAGATCGCTCAGGTCGGCTCGATTTCCGCGAATAATGATAAGTCGATCGGCGACATGATCGCCAACGCGATGGAGCGAGTCGGCCGGGACGGAGTTATCACAGTTGAAGAAGGCAAGGGCAACAGCACAACACTGGAATTTACTGAAGGCATGCAGTTCGACAAGGGCTACATCAGCCCGTACTTTGTGACTCAGGCTGAGGACATGAAGTGTGTGCTTGAGGACTGTCTGATTCTGCTGTTCGAAAAGAAGATCAGCAGCCTCAGAGAATTCGTGCCGCTGCTCGAAAAAGTTGCCCGTTCCGGCAAGCAGCTGCTGATTGTCGCAGAAGACATTGACGGCGAAGCACTGACTGCTCTGGTGGTCAACAAATTGCGCGGCATCCTGAAGATCTGTGCTGTCAAGGCACCGGGTTTTGGTGATCGCCGCAAATCGATGCTGGGTGATATGGCCGTGCTTACAGGCGGGACCCTGATCTCTGAAGATCTCGGAATCAAGCTGGAGTCCGTGGAACTGGCTCAAATGGGCAGTGCCCGTCGAGTCGAAGTCACCAAGGATAACTGCACGATCATCGAAGGTGCCGGCAAGGACGCGGCGATTAAGACTCGCGTTCAGCAGATCCGTGATCATATTGAAAAGACGGACAGCGACTACGACCGCGAGAAGTTTCAGGAGCGTCTGGCGAAGCTGACCGGTGGTGTTGCGGTGATTTCGGTGGGTGCATCCACCGAAGCGGAAATGAAGCAGACCAAGGCCCGCATGGAAGACGCCCTGCATGCCACACGCGCTGCAGTCGAGGAAGGTATTCTCCCGGGCGGCGGTGTTGCTCTGTTGAGAGCAATCGACGCGGTCAGGAAAGTCAAAGCTACTGGCGACGAAGCCATCGGCGTTGCGATCATCGCCAAAGCGCTCGAATCGCCTGCGGCAACAATTGCCACCAACTGCGGCAAGGATGGTGCCGTCATTGTGGACGAAGTCCGTCAACTGGAAGGCAACAATGGGTACGACGCTGCGAAGGATGATTATGTTGACATGCTTGCCGCCGGGATTCTGGACCCTGCCAAGGTCGTGCGGCATGCCCTGTCAAACGCTGCGTCGATCGCCGGGCTGATGCTGACCACTCAGGTTCTTGTCACGAAGACGGAAGATGCCGACGGAGGCAAGAAGCAGTCGTCTGAAGGCGTCGTCCGCTGAAAAGATCGTATGTGGTGATGACGGTGTGCGATCCGCCGTCAGATGCCTCGTCAGTCTGATCAACAGTCCGCGGGGCACCAGCAGTGGTGTCCCGTGTTCGTTTGTGGCGAACCTGTGTCTGTCCAGCCTCGTCTGCGACCACTGGGGAATAAGCTAACGTGCCTGATCTACCACCACGGGTTAACCAAAAAAGCAGCTGCAATCCTCTCACTTCTGAATCCTGACACTTCTTCCCCCGGCTGAACATGATGACGGCACAGCGTGACTACTACGACGTTCTCGGCGTGGCCCGCAATGCGTCGGCTGAGGAGCTGAAGAAAGCCTACAAGAAGCTGGCCATCAAGTTTCACCCGGATCGAAACCCCGATGATTCAGACGCCGTAACAATGTTCAAGGAAGCGTCCGAGGCCTACGAAGTTCTGAGCAACGCAGACAAACGAGCACGTTACGACCGGCATGGTCATGCGGGCGTCAAGGGTGCGGGAGGTGGTGCCGGATTCCAGGACGTGAATGACATTTTCGGAGCCTTCGGCGACCTCTTCGAAGGCTTTGGGTTTCAGTTCGGTAACAGCGGCGGCGGCGGAAGCCGCGGGGGACGGAAGTCGGGGGCTGCCCGAGGAGAATCCCTGCAGGCCACGGTTCGCATCGATCTGACCGAAGCGTTTCATGGCTGCCGACGAGAGCTGCGGATCAGTCGTCATGAATCCTGCGATACCTGCAGCGGATCAGGATGCAAACCTGGTTCCGCTCCCGCGAAGTGTTCCACCTGCGGCGGACAGGGTCAAGTGATTCAGTCGCAGGGCTTTTTCCGGTTTCAGACTCCATGTCCGGCTTGCCACGGTCGTGGGGCAGTTGTCAAGGATCCTTGCCAGCCATGCAAAGGACAGGGACGAATGCTGAAAGAAGTCACCCGCGAAGTGACTATCCCGGCTGGCATCGACACCGGAATGCAGCTGTGTCTTCGGGGTGAGGGCGAAGCCGGACTGAATGGCGGTTCCCGAGGCGACCTGTTTGTGGACATTGAAGTCAGGAAGCATCAGCTGTTCCAGCGCGAAGGCCAGGATCTGATGTATCGCCTGCCGGTCACGTTTGCCCAGGCGGCCCTGGGCTCTGAAATCGAGATTCCGACGCTGAAGGGTGCCGAGAAATTGAAAATCAAACCGGGGACACAGCCTGGTGAAATAAACCGCCTGCGCGGCTTCGGAATGCCTGATCCGCGCGGAGGTAACGGTCGCGCGGGAGATCTGCTCGTGGAAATCCAGGTCGAAGTTCCCCGCAAGCTGACCTCCGAACAGGAGGATCTGCTGCGCAAGCTCGCAGAGCTGGATCATAAGAATGTGATGCCTCAGGGTAAGTCGTTCTTCGAACAGGTGAAGCAGTTCTTTTCCGGACAGGCGGCAACTGAAGAATAGCGACAGGAAACTCTCATGACTCAACCGGAACCAAACTCGTCCATTCCCGACTCTGTGTCTGTTTCTGAATCCGCGGCCGACGCCTTTGCCGATGCCGTGGCACAGGATGCCGGTGCGCCTCTGATCAATGCTGCGGGGCTGCAGTCGAAGATCGACGATCTGCAGGGACGCCTCCTTCGAGCGCAGGCGGATATGGAAAACTACCGCCGCCGGATTCAGCGCGAGCAGGATGACGCGCGCAGATTTGAATCGCTGCGGCTGGTGCGCGATCTCCTGCCGGGGCTGGACGGGTTAAACCGAGCAACGGCCGCGGCCGAACAGACCGGTGATCTTCAGAATCTGCTGAACGGCATTCGGATGGTGTCGCAGCAATTCCGTGATATTCTGAAGGCTCACGCGGCTGAGCCGATCGATGCACTCGGAAAACCGTTTGATCCGAATCTGCATGAGGCTCTGACTCAACTGCCATCGGCGGATTATGAACCGATGACGGTGCTGCAGGTGCAAGATGTCGGCGGCCGCCA
>JANNGQ010001041.1:0-6023 GCA_031403975.1 Planctomycetota bacterium | reverse complement strand
CTTCCGTGAGTTCCACGGAAGAGAACGTGGCCCCGTGGATTCCGTCTCGGCCCGTGCGCCCGCCGACGGCTACGATCAGATCGCCAGGGCTGACTTTCTTCTCGCACTTGTCGACAGGGATCATGGCGATGTTGCCGCAGTAAACCAGCGGGTTGCCGAGATAGCGGTCGTCGAAACACACGGCTCCGTTGACCGTTGGAATCCCCATACGGTTGCCGTAGTCGCGAACTCCGGCAACGACTCCCTGCATGACGGCTCGCGGATGCAGCACACCCGGAGGCAGCTGATCGGAAGGATAATCCGGTCGGGCGAAACAGAAGACGTCGGTGCTGCAGACCGGGCGAGCTCCCAGGCCGGTGCCCAGAGGATCGCGGATGACTCCCCCGAGCCCCGTGTTGGCTCCGCCGTAAGGTTCGATGGCTGACGGATGGTTGTGCGTTTCGACTTTGATGCAGACGTTCTGCTTGTCATCAAACTTGACGATGCCGGCGTTATCCTTGAAGACACTGACACACCAGTCGTCCTTGCCGAGCGATTCGCGGATCCGCACGGTCGCGGCGAAGATTGTTTCCTTCAGCATGCTGTTGAAGTGGTGGTCGCGGACAACGTTGCCTTCGCAGGTCTCGACGTAATGAATGCGACCGCCAAGCGTTTTGTGCGAACAGTGTTCGCTCCAGGTCTGAGCGATGGTTTCCAGCTCGATATCGGTGGGGTCCCGCTGCAGGCCGCGGAAATGGTCCCGCACGGTTTTCATTTCTGTGATGCTGAGGTAAAGCTGACCCTTCGAACTGAGCGTGATCAGGGCCGCGTCGTCCATGTCCCGGATTGGTACCGTCGTGAGTCTGAACTTGTACTCCGATCCCATCGAGAGGTCGGCAATCTGAAGCGGGCCGGTGACGACGTATTCAATGGCGTCGTTGGCGAGGACCTTTTTCGAGAGCTGCGTCAACGTCGCCGCTCCGAAATCCCCCGTGATCCAGTAGCGCCGACACGTCGCGACGTTGGTGACACTGAAGTTCAGCCGCGACAGTGCTTTAGCGGCGTTGTCGGCGACACAATCGGTGACGCCGGGGTGGAGCAGGACATTGAGGCAGAGCGGAAAGCCGAAAGCCGAAAGCCGGGAATCGCAGGAAGTGTCGTCTCTGCCGTCGGCTTTCCGCTTTCCGCTCTCCGCTTTTGAAGGCAATTCATAAATGTGGAAGTGTTCCGTGACGGGATCGACCAGCAGCTGCTCGGCGGCGCGATGGGCGTCGTCGCGAGACAGGTCACCCTGAATCAGGAACGTGCGGGCTGCAGTGATGGTACTGAGTCCCAGGATGCCCTGACTTTCAGCACTGGCAAGAATTCGCTGACCTTCGTAGTCCCGTTCGCTGCCGATCGGCAGGATTTCAACTTCCCAGAGCATTTTGGTTGGGATCCGTGTGAGGAATTCAGTGTTGCAATTTCGCGGTCTGCGATGATTGACTCATGCAGTCCGACGGCCTCGCCAGACGGGTGGCGGGGCAAAAACGGGCTCGGCCCGGACATGGCACGGCTGCTGACGTCGAAAGTCGCAGAAGTTGCGGCCAGGCATCCAGCCGCCGCGGAGTATTTCACGGCCGTCCCGGGAGTACAAGAAACGCAGGCCTGTGATTCACAGAACTGCGTTGGCTCGCTGAAATTCTGTTGCTTCGGAAGCACCGTTTCGAAACGTGCAGGGCGCGGGCGAACTGCGAATCACGCCGCATTCTGCAGAATAGACGCTGACCGACGGATTGCCGCAACTGAGCTGCATGGGTTGATTCGGATGAATTTTCACAATTGCCGGATTTGTTGATTGAGGAGTGCTCTTCCCGGGGTCATCCTCCCCACTAGCGCCCAATGGTATCCACTTTGTAACCCGAAGTGTCAGCGAGGGCCTTCGTCGTGAGTTCACGCGACGTGAAATACACCTCGCTGACGCTTCGGGTTGGTGTTCATCAACGACAAAGTGAGTGCCAATGGACTGCCGCCGTCGGTCACTGGTGCTGGCTTGCCGATTTGACTTGATTGTGATTTCCCCGACTCAGCGGGTCCCTGGGGTGTTTCATGAGAGTTTTTAACGCTCGAATTGTTGCTGCCACAGCATTGATGGTGGCATGGATCAGTTCCGATTGCCAGGCAGCGTTCGTGTATTCTTTTGCCGGAAGCACGTATGTGCAGAACTTCGACAGTCTGGCAAGTACTGGTAGCGGAATTACCTGGACCGATGATGGAACGATTCCGGATGGCGGTTGGTATTCAAGCCGCAGCACCTACAACGCCGGCACCGGTTCAAGCACCACGGGAAGCCTGTACAGCTTCGGAATCGCCGGAACGAACCTCGTGACGGATCGTGCGTTGGGTTCAGTGGCATCGGGAACTACGGGAACAATTCAATACGGAGTGGTTCTTCAGAATACGACTGGTATCACGTTGACGTCGTTCGACGTCGGTTATACCGGTGAGCATTGGCGGCGGAGTGGCGCGCTCTCTGCAATAACGCACTCATTGACTGTCGACTACCGGATCAGTGCTGCACTTGGAACTTTGTCTGACGCGGCCACGTCGATTCCTTCATTGCAATTCGACACAACGACTTTTACGCCGGCAGGAGCGCTGGACGGTAACGCGGCGGCAAACCGAGAGGTATTCTCCCCATTGACGATCGCCGGATCATGGGCACCAAACCATTTCTTGTGGATTCGGTGGACTGACGTTAACGATGCCGATAATGACAATGGACTTGCCATTGATGACTTTTCGTTTTCCGCCCAGGCCGTCCCTGAACCTTCTTCTGCTGCTGGTCTGCTGATGGCCGGCATCGGTGCCATGATGCACCGACGCTGGCGAGGTCGTCGATCAAAGCGGACTGCCGCCTGAGGACAATACTGATCGTAACACGATTTTTCCGCCGGGTTCACACGCACGGTCCATCAAGTTGCGCGCATGCCAGAATCCTGGCGGCGATCTCCTCAGACGATTCAGTCCCGGTGATCGGCAGCGAGCGGCATTCCTCCAGATTCCTGAACCACGTTTGCTGTCGCTTCGCGAACTGTCGCGTGGCAATCCGGATTTGACCGACAGCGGCGTCCAGCGTGATGCGACCGTGCAGATGCTCGATCAGTTCGCGATAACCCAGAGCCTGGGCGGCAGTGCGCCCCGGCGGGGGATCGTGCTGCATCAGCCGACGAGTTTCGTCGAGCCAGCCATCTTCCATCATCCGGTCGACTCGCCGGTCAATACGAGCCCGCAGCCAGTCCCGCGGCGGTTCCAGCCATACAACGACTCGCGGACGCTCGTTCGCCGGACGAGGCGGATGCTGCTGATCTGCGGACATCGGTTTCCCGGTTCGCTCAAACACTTCCAGTGCTCGGATCATGCGGCGCACGTCATTCAGATGAAGTCGGGCCGCCGTAGCAGGATCGCACGCTGCCAGCCGTTCGTGCAGCCATTGAGGTCCGTGTTCCTGAGCCTGATGTTCCAGACGTCGTCGCAAGTCCCAGTCGGGCGCGGGACCTTCGAAGATACCTCGCAATACCGCACGAAGATACAGGCCAGTTCCTCCGACAAAGAGCGGCGTACGCCCTCGCGACGCGATCGCCGTTGCGGCGTCGGCCGCCAGCCGCACGAATTCGGCGACACTGAAATCCTGATTCGGGTCGGCGATGTCGATCAGATGATGAACGACCTGGCAACGATCAGAAAATGTCGGCTTGGCCGTTCCGATGTCCATGCCCCGATAGATGGCCATCGAATCCAGTGAGATGATTTCAGCATCAAGTTGCTTAGCCACCGTCAACGATGCGGCCGATTTTCCGGATGCAGTCGGTCCGGCAATGAACCAGCATTTCGTGATGAGTGACGGCGGGAATTGCATGGCGGAAGAACGAATGATCGGGTTGAAAAAGGTGTCTGGAACTTTGGAGGCATCAGAAAAGCATTGTGAAAACCTGATGCCCGGAGAGTTCCAGACACCTTTTCCAACCCGGCAGCGTGGCCCCATTCAGCAACGTCGTGAAGGATTCTCTGTGGCCGGATTCGTGAGAATTCGGATGGTTACAGATCGATCCGAAGTCTCACGACTTCGGCTACGGATCGCGAGTCTCGTAATTTTCGTCGGAAACTTTCCGCGGGAATTGAAATGCACGCAATCAGATACGACGCTGCGCACAGCGCCGATCATGACTCCTGAGCTGACTGTTGACTGGAATAAGGAAGAACTGTCGTATGAAACCAGCCACCGTTCTGAGCGTCGGGCAGTGTCGACCCGACAGTGCTGCCATCGCACACTATCTGACGACTCAGTTCCGCGCCACAGTTCTGACGGCCGATTTTCCGGATGCCGCACTGAAGACTCTGCAGGACCATCCAGTTGACCTGGTCCTGATCAACCGTAAGCTCGACGCAGACGGCAGCGACGGGCTGGAGATTCTGTCCACGATCAGATCCGGCAGCACCAACCCCGCCGTTCCCGTGATGCTTGTCTCCAATTACGCCGAATGGCAGCAGAAGGCCGTTGAATTGGGTGCCCTGTACGGCTTCGGCAAAGCTGAACTGAACCGCCCCGAAACTCGGCGAAAGATTGCCGAAGCGCTTGAGGCACCGGCAGAAGCGAATCGTGAATAGTTCGACTGTCCTGCAATCGACCCCAACCGCCTCGGGATTACGACAGGATCGGCAACAATAACCCGCTCCCGTGCTGAACCTGGTGCGTCACAACGGAGCCCATCAGAGTCGTACAGCTGCAGTCATGGATTTCGATCTCTGCGGTGGAACCGATAAGCCTTGGATTGCCGTCAAAGACAACGATCCGGTCACACTCGGATCGTCCGGTCAGCTGCATCGGGCTGTCAGAAAGCTGTACCAGATCATCGTGATTGTGGCCTAGATGTTGATCGTGCGGCTGTCCGTCCCGAGCTGCCCGACGTGCTGCGGACTTGCTGGGGCCTTCCACCAGAACAGAGACTCGTCGACCGATGAATTCCGCATTATCTTCTTCGCTGATGCGATTCTGCAGGTCCAGCATCTCGTTGTTGCGCCGACGCTTCACATCCTCCGGGATGTCATCTTCGAACAGTTCAAATGCCTTTGTCCCTTCGCGCTTGCTGTATTTGAAAATGAAACTGTTCTTAAATCGGCATTCGCGGATCAGGTCCATGCTCTTCCCGAAGGACTCCTCGGTCTCACCGCAGAAGCCGACGATGAAATCGCTGGAGACCGAACATCCCGGAATGTGCTCATGGATGCGGTGCATCATCTCGCGGTACTCGCTGACCGTGTAGCCGCGCTTCATCCTTTTCAGGATCTCATCGCAGCCGGACTGAGCCGGTACATGGAGGTACTTCATTGCTTTCGGCAGATCCCGCACGGCCTGCAGCAGGTCGTCCGTCATGTCGCGGGGAAAGTTGGTGATGAAGCGAATGCGATCAATGCCGTCGATTTCATGCAGTTGAGCCAGCAGCTCAGACATCCGCACCAGACGACCGTTCTCGGTATATTTGTAGCTGTTGACCGTCTGACCCAGGAGCGTGATTTCCTTCACGCCCTGATCGGCGAGTACTCGTGCTTCTTTCAGGATATGTGCCGGCGGCCGGCTCTGCTCCGGACCTCGCGTGGCGGGGACCACGCAGTAAGTGCAGAACTTATCACAGCCGATCATGATCCGGACAAACGCCTGAAACGGCGTCGGCCGCATCTCAGGGTCACGCAGCGGATCGTAGCTCTGAAAGCTGTCGGAAACTTCGTCGCGAGAGCCATCACGCCGGCCCAGGCTGACGGCCTTGACGTGAGTCCGTTGTGCCGACTCCCGCGTTTCCCGGATCAGCCGCGGGATCTCGGCCAGCTGGCCCGTTCCCACCACGATGTCGACGTAAGGAGCTTTCTGAAAAATCAGATCCTGATCCTTCTGAGCCATGCAGCCGAGGACCCCGATAACTTTCTGCGGCTGATTCCGTTTGCTGAACTTCAGTCGTCCCAGCGCGCTGTAAATCTTGTGTTCCGCATGTTCCCGGACACTGCACGTG